>CAMYWP010000064.1 GCA_947302825.1 uncultured Bacteroidales bacterium | reverse complement strand
GGATCGGCCACGTCGCGGCCCACTCCCGTGTATGACATCATCAGGTGGATCTTGCCTTCCGGGTCTTCAGGGATAATACGTTTGATGAGCCGGAGGTTGGAGGCGTCCATGCAGATGATGCGGTCGAATCTATCGTAATCGGCCCTGGTCACCTGGCGGGCCCTTTTGTCGGGGTCGAACCACACGCCGTGCTGATTCAGGCAACGTTTGGCCGGCGGATAGATAGGACTGCCGATTTCCTCGGTGGAAACGGCAGCGGACTCGATATAGAACTGACTGTCAATCCCTTTAGCCTTCACTAAGGCTTTCAGGATAAACTCTGCCATGGCGCTTCGACAAATATTGCCATGGCAGACAAATAAAATTCTCATTTGACTCATATCGGACACGAAGTTACAAAAAATGTGTATATTCGTTCCGTAATACAGTTATTATTAGAATATGCAGAACTTTGAGTATCAGACTCCTACCCGCATCATTTTCGGCAAGGGTGTCATAGAGCAACTGCCCCAGGTAATGGCGCAGTTTGGAAAGAAGATCCTCCTTACCTACGGCGGTGGCAGCATCAAGAAAATCGGCCTGTACCAGAAGGTGCTGGAACTCCTGAAGGGGTATGATATTGTGGAGCTTCCCGGTATTCAGCCCAATCCGAAATATGATCCCAGCGTGCTGGACGGTGTGCGCCTGTGCAAAGAGCATCATGTGGATGTGATCTTGTCGGTGGGCGGGGGCAGCGTGCTGGACTGCTCCAAGGCCATTGCCGCAGGAGCCTGTTACGACGGGGATCCTTGGGACCTTATCTCTTATAAGGTGAAAGCAAAGGCTGCCTTACCCATCGTGGATATCCTCACCCTTGCTGCTACCGGGAGCGAATACGACTGCGGCGGAGTGATTTCCCGCACGGAAACCAACGATAAGATCGGCTACATAGATCCGCTCCTTTTCCCTGTGGTGTCCTTCCTGGATCCCGTGTACACGTTTACCGTTTCCCGGAAACAGACCTGCGCAGGCATCGCGGATGCCATGAACCACATTCTTGAGCAGTACTTCTGCGAGGATGCTACCTTAATGAACGACGGCTTCTGCGAAGCGGGTATCAAGAGCCTGATGGTAAACGGACGCAAATGCCTGGAGAACCCGGAAGACTACACCGCACGGGCCGAGATGATGTTTGTTTGCACCCTGGCCTGCAACAATATCATGTCTCTGGGTAACAGTTCCTCCGGCTGGCCCATGCATGGCATCGAGCACGCCCTCAGCGCCTATTACGACATCACCCACGGCGAGGGCCTTGCCATCATCACCCCCCGCTGGATGAAGCATATCCTGAGCGAGCGCACGTTGCCGCGCTTCGTGAAATACGGTGTCAACGTATTCGGCATCGATGTTTCGCTCCCGGAGTGGGAAATTGCTGAAAAATCCATCGATGCCACCTATAAGTTCTACGAGAGTATCGGCATGCCCATGCACCTACGCGAGGTGGGGATCGACAATAGCCGCATAGGTGAGATGGCGCACCACATCGCCGTGAATGAGGGGCTGGAAAACGGCTATGTACCGCTTTATGAGCAGGATTTCGTAGATATTCTCACGGCCAGTCTATAGCCGATAAACTAGTATTTGCTTACAAAATCCGTCACCAGTTTGAAGACGGGTTCGTAGCTGTCGAAGACGGCTGTTTTCCAGTTATCGTAGATAGTATGATAATACTGGAAGGCATCGCCGTTCTCATTCTCCAGGAAGATGCAGGGCACGTGGCGGGTGGCGAAGGAATAATGGTCGCGGTTGGCCGCCAGTTCGCCGCGGTGTAAGTCCTTGAAGTACTGCTTTTCGTGGTTGATCTGTTCAAAGAGGGCAAAACCGCGAAGGCCTTCGTCGCTGCATTCGCAGTACTGGACGGGATTGTTGTCGCCGATCATGTCGATGTTGAACAGGTACCTGATCTGCGAAAGCGGCACCAGGGGATGCTGGGCATAGTACTCCGAGCCCCGCAGGTTGGCATCTTCGCCGGAGAAAGCCATGAAATACATGTCGTATGGAGGCCGATGCTTGGCGTAATAAGCTGCCAGCGTTACGATGGCAGCCGTGCCTGAAGCATTGTCGTTGGCACCGGCATAGAATATTTTTTGACCCAGGTTGCCCAGGTGGTCATAATGGGCTGTGAATACGTAACAACTGTCATGGCGTTCTCCCTCCACTTTGGCAATGACGTTGAAGATCTCGCAGTCCTTCATGAAGACATTGTCCACATTGGCCCGGACTCTTTTCACGCCCTCAATGGCCTCCGGGGTCACCCAGATGATGGGCTTGTCCACCACGTGATGGCCGTAGGCCTTAAAGAACTTGATGGGGGAGGCCCAGGTGTAGATGAGCCCGGCATTGGGGCATTCGCCCGCCTTCTGCAACTTGGAGAACACGTCGCGGTGTTTATAAGTGAACCAGAATTCACAGGCCACCAGGCAGTTCTGGTATTCCGGTTTGGCCAGATCGGCGAAAATGCGGTCGGCGTCGAAGTTCAGGGTATCCACATAGTATACAGGGAATTCGCCCTTCACGCCGGGAGAGTACTCCCTCATGGAGAAATCCACACCGGGCGTCAGTTTCTTTCCATCGGCCCACAATTCCATTTTATCAGGGAAGGTGTTGATGTCGATGGTGAAAGGCTGGAGTGTTACTTCATCCACGCCGGCCTTCCGGAATTCTTTCTCCAGGAACTTTCCGGCCTTGTTGGCGCCGCCCTTGGCATAACCGCGGCCTTGGTATTTGGCGCTGCTCAATTCCTTCACCACGCGCTTGTAATGCGGAAGGTCCTGCGCCCAGGATGCTGTGGCCGATAACAGCAGAATGGAAACCAGTATGAGAATGCTCTTTTTCATAGCCCAAAGTTACAAAACTATTCCTTAGTTTCGTCTGTTTTTTTGTACTTTGGTATTAATGTCGTAACTTGCCGGGTAAACAGATATGAACAGGGAGAAAGAGATATACAAGGTAACTTTGGTGGGAAGTGCCGGCAATTTGGCGCTGCTCACGTTCAAGTTCGTGGCCGGTGTGCTGGGGCATAGCTCGGCCATGATGGCCGATGCCGTGCATTCACTGTCGGATTTCTTTACGGACCTGATCGTCCTGCTGTTCGTAAAGGTGAGTGCCAGGCCGCAGGACGAATCGCACGACTACGGGCACGGCAAGTTCGAAACCCTTGCTACGCTGTTCATCGGCCTGGCCCTGGTGGGCGCGGCCATCGGGATTATCGTTTCCGGCTCCGTGAAATTCGCCCACTGGCTGGATGGGCAAACCCTGGAGGTTCCGGGAAAACTGGCCCTTTGGGCGGCCCTGATTTCTATTCTGGTCAAGGAAGTCCTTTATCGATATACGGCGGCGAAAGGGAAGAGACTGAATTCGTCGGCCATGGTGGCCAATGCGTGGCATCACCGCAGCGACGCGCTTTCTTCCATTGGCGCGGCCATCGGCATCGGCGGTGCCATCCTGCTTGGGGAGCGCTGGGCTGTGCTGGATCCTTTGGCCTCCATCGTTGTGGGCGGCATGCTCATCAAAGTGGCCTGGGAACTCCTGAAGGGCAGTTTTGGTGAGTTGACAGACCAGTCCTTGTCGGCCGATGAGGAGCGCGAAATTGAGGCGATAATCACCTCATTTGACGGAGTCTCCGAGCCCCACAACCTTCGAACCCGTCATATCGGCAACCGCATTGCCATTGAATCCCATGTCCGCATGGACGGAACGCTTCCCCTGAGCATTGTGCACGAACAGGCGACGGCCATCGAGCGTAAGCTGAAAGAGCGTTTCGGCCCCGAAACCCTGGTTACCATCCATATGGAACCGAAGAAATGACGTCCTACATCTTTGGCAGGGCGTTCCGGTTCAGGAAAATGTAGGTGGTGTTGAGGGCGATATAGTCGCGGGACATGTACCAGATGCCCTGGTAGGGATAGTTGGTGCCCCAAGTGTTTTTCACCATATAATAAGGTTTCCCCTGTTCATCTACAGCTTTGCCGAAGATTAGCATCACGTGGTCGTAGGTGAAGGTCCAGTTGTCCCATTGCTGCTGCCGCAGTTCCTGGGTGGGCGTTACCCCTTCCGGTAAATAGGCCACCGACTCCTTGCGGTAGAAGTCTCCGGAAACATCGCCGCCCCAAGCCACGGTATAACCCGCATCCAGCGCTTTATCGATGACCTCCATCAGCTGTTCGATAGGGATATTGTAACTGGGTTTGAGACGCCATTTGTAAGGAGCCTCGATCACAAACCATTCGTTGAAAGGATGGTGCGTGTAGCTGGTGATGCTCACATAATCGTCCCAATTGAGCCCCAGGCTTTCGGCAAAAGACTTGGGAGTATAGGTCTTTCCCTCATAAACGAAAGTATCGGGGCACGGGCCCACATAGCGGTCGATGAGCGCCTGGACACTTTCCTGCCATCCCGGCTTAGGCTCCTTTTTCCTGAGAGGAGCCTGTTCCTCCGTGGTAAAGCGGTTGAGCTCAGGCTTACCTTCGCCCCATACTATGCTGCTGACCTCGCGCTCCAGCTCCGGGAAGAAGACCTTGAAGTTGGCCAGCGAGTCTCCCGTGAGCGAACCGGGCGCAGGCATAGCTTCTTCAATTACATCGTCGCAGGAACCGCCTTCCGAGATCTGGCTGTAGCCGTGCATGCGGACATAGTGCGTGGCGCAGTCCATGTAGTCCTTGTTCACCACGAACATCTCGCAAAGGTCGTAGGTCTTTCCGCTTTTCCGGAGGATCTCGCTCTCCAGGAAACCCAGGGTGGCGAAATCCCAGCACGTACCGCTACGATACTGGTTCTTGACGCTGGTGATGGGTAGTTCCTTTATCGTGGTGAAGGTCTTGGGAGATTGGGCCGATACCAAGGCGGCAAACAATAGAAAGGCTGCCAGTGTGAGAATGCTCTTTTTCATAGCTTCAAAGTTACTAAAAAAATCGGCCGGTGCGTTTCTTATAGTCCAGATATTCCTGGCCGAAATCGGCTTCCAGCCTTTTTTCCTCGGAGCGGACCTGCAGCATCATGACGGTGGCAATGACGGCAAAAACCAGCAGGGCCTGCCAGCTCCAAAGGGCAATCAGTACGCCGATATAGTATAGATAAGTCCCGCACAGCATGGGATTCCGGCTCATTTTGTAGGGGCCGTCGGTCATCAGGTGTTGGGTGCGGGGAGCTACTTCGTGTCCCATGGCATCAAAAGGATTGCCCTTGCCCACACACTTCATGTATACGATGCTCCAGACGCTAAGGGCCAGTCCGGCAAATGCAACAAGAGCGGCTATACACAAGCGAACTATGGGTGTTTCTGCCAGTGAAGGCATGCCCGATACCCACCACATCAGAGCAGGAATTCCTACAATAAAGATGGCGAAGCCAAGAAAGTATCCGAGAATCTGTTTCATGTGAACAAATTTACATAAAAACTGGCAAATCGGGGCGAGATTTTATATAAATTTGTAAGTTGATTCATAGAGAATTAGGTATATGCAAAAGATCGCTATCCTGGGAGCGGGGAATATGGGCGGGGCAGTTGCCATAGGCCTGCATCGCCTTGCAAAGGATGCTTCCCTCACTGTTACCACGGCGCATGCCGTCACGCTTGAGAAGTATACTGCCCTTGGAATCCACACGTCGCTGGATAATGTTTCCGCTGCCCAATGGGCCGATGTCATTATCCTGGGAGTAAAACCCTGGCTGGTTCAGCCTGTCCTTGAAAAGATTAAACCCGCCCTTGCCGGGAAAGTGCTGCTTTCCTTGGCTGCCGGCATTCCTTCCACCCAAATGGAGCAGTGGCTTTCCGGGACTGGCGTCCGGGCTGCTTATACGGTGATCCCCAATCTTGCTGCGGAGATAGGAGAGAGCATGACTTTCGCATCGGCCATCTCAGGAAAGGCCGACGACCTGGTAAAGTCCCTCTTTGACCAAGTGGGAAAGACACTTATCGTGGATGAAAGGCGTCTGAAGGCCGGAATGATGGTGGCCTCCTGTGGGACGGCCTTTGCGCTCCGCTATGCCCGCGCCGCCATGGAAGGAGGTGTCCAGTTGGGCCTGTATCCCCGCGAGGCCCTGGAGGCCGTGTACCAAACCATGAAAGGGGCGGTGGACCTGGCCGAAAGCCGCGGAACCCATCCGGAGGCCGAAATTGACCGGGTAACCACTCCCGGCGGCATTACCATCCGCGGGCTCAACGCCATGGAAGAGGCCGGTTTCACGGCTGCTGTGATAGCAGGATTAAAAGTGTAGTTCCCTTGGAAAAGCCGTCTCTGAAATACCATCTCCTGGCCCTGGCCGTTGTGGCGGTGTGGGGCATCACCTTTGTGAGTACCAAAGTGCTTATCGGGGCGGGGATGCAACCGGCGGCCATTTTCGTCTGTCGTTTTATCCTGGCCTATATCGGCATGTGGATCTATATTATCATTGCCCGGAAGCCCTATCAAATCTGGAATGGTTGGAAAGATGAAGGGGTCTTCCTGATCCTGGGCATCACGGGCGGTTCTTTTTACTTTCTCACGGAGAATACCGCGCTGGCCTATACCCAGGCCAGCAATGTGGCTTTCCTCGTATGTTCGGCCCCGCTTTTTACGGCCATTTTTACGCTCATTTTCAGCCGATTCGGCAAAAGCCGATATGCCCGCGGCCTGGAAAAGGTGCGCCTGGGCTGGCCTCTGGTGGGCGGTACGCTGCTGGCCCTTTTGGGCATGGCGCTGATGGTGTTTGATGGCAAGAAGGTACAGTTGTCGGCGGCGGGAGATCTGCTGGCCATCGGCGCGGCGCTTTGCTGGGCGGTCTACAGCCTGTTCATGGGGCAACTTACCCGTGAGTACGGCACCATCACGGCCACTCGGAAGGTATTTTTCTATGGTTTAGTGACCATCCTGCCGTTCCTGGGCGGATGCAGGGACTCTTTTTCGGCCGATATCCTTTCTCAGACGGCAGTCTGGAGCAACCTTGTTTTCCTGGGACTCATTGCTTCGTTGGTCTGCTTCCTGGCCTGGAACCTGGTCATCGACAAACTGGGCAATGTTACGTCCACTAATTATGTATATCTGAACCCGATATTTACCCTTCTCTCCGCCATGGCCCTGCTGGGGGAAAGGATGACCCTTTTGGCTGCCGTCGGTTCCGTGTTCATCCTCGTCGGTGTCATTTGGGCCGGTAAACATTAAACCCTAAGTTATGAAGTTCCTTGGTAATATTTTCTGGCTTCTTTTTGGCGGTATTATTATCGCCATCATCTACTTTATGGTGGGATTGGTAATCTGCGTTTCCATCATCGGCATTCCCTTTGGCGTTCAGTTGTTTAAGCTGGGCTCATACGCATTGTGGCCTTTCGGCCGGGAATTGGTGGACCGTCCCAATGAGCCGGGCTGTCTGTCTGTGTTTATGAATCTTATCTGGATTCTTTTCGGTTGGTGGGAGATCGCCATTTTACATCTGGTGTTCGGCCTGCTTTTCTGCATCACCATCGTGGGGATTCCCTGGGGTTTGCAGCATTTCAAGATGGCTATCGCCTCCGTTTTCCCTTTCGGTAAAGAAGTTCGATACGTAAATGAATACCAGTCTTATTGAACGTGTCCGGGCCATGGAGGATGACTTCAATACAGTCCGGGACATAATGAATGAGATGGAAATGGCCATCTCTAACTTTGAGTCCATCCAAGGGCGCATTGAGCGTCTGTCCAGTTATCTGGAAGACGGACAGTTCCTGAAGGACTTCGAGGCCGATGAAAGGGGAGAACTGCCCAAGGATATGTCCCGCGGAGTCCTATCTGAGGATGCGCTGTATGACCTGCTTGAGGATATTTCCGAGATGCGCTTCCGGCTGAAAGCTATTGTGGATCCCTCTTCCGATATTTGAAACAAACTTATTTTCTGATATGAGAACGAAATCAATCCTCCTTCTGGCGCTTGTGACGTTAAGTGTCCTGTCTGTTTGTTCCTGCCAGAAAAAGGCCGACAACTATCCGCTCTTCTGGACATGGCTGGATTATCGGCCGGACATGGATTTTGAGGCCGTTTGCGCCAAGATGCAGGAGGTGGGCATCGATGGCGTGATGCTCAATGCCCCCACTCCCGATGACTACCGTACGGCCATCCCTGTCGCCCACAAATACGGAATCACCGTGCATGCGTGGCTCTGGACGATGAATCTGGAGCATGACCGCGCCAAGATTCTCGCCGAACATCCTGAGTGGTTCAGTGTGAACCGTTTGGGGCGCAGCCTTGCCGATACCACGGCCTATGTGGATTATTATAAATTCCTCTGTCCCGCTCTTCCCGAAGTCCGCGAGTACCTCAACGACAAAATCCGCGCATATTGCGAAGTGGACGGGTTGGAAGGAATTGCCATTGACTATCATCGCTTTGTGGATGTTGTCCTGCCCACGACGCTTTGGCCCCGTTATGGGGTTATCCAGGACCGCGAGTACCCGGAGTGGGACTTTGGTTATCATCCCGTGATGATAGAGAAATTCAAGGAGGAGTATGGTTACGATCCAAGGGAGCAGGAAGACCCCACCGCCGACATCAAGTGGCGGAAGTTCCGATGCGACCAGATAACGGAGGTGGCCAATCTCTTTGCCCAAACGGTGCACTCCTACGGCAAGAAGATGTCCGCATCTCCTTTCCCTACACCCAAGATGTCTTCCCGGATGGTTCGACAGGACTGGGGAAAGTGGAATCTGGATATCGTCTTCCCCATGGTCTATGCCAATTTTTACACGATGGACCCGAGTTTTGCCTATGACTGTACGGTAGAGAATGTCCGGGACAAGAATCCCAAGACCACTCTTGGATGCGGACTCACCTACAGCGCAGATATCTTCGCCTGCATGGATGAAGCCTTCCGGGGCGGAGCACAATGTATTTCCATTTTCACGGTCAATTCCATCCGGACGCAAGAGCAGAAGGATGCCTTCCGGCATTACACAGACAGCGTCAGGGCTCTTTGTGCTGCCAATAATGGCCGACTTCCCGCTGCTGAAAAAGTGCAGGCTGCCGATACCGACCCGTTCAAGCATCCGGGAGTCATGGCACAGGTTGAAAAAAGGATGCAATACCTGATTGCCGGCATAGATCCTACCATCCGGCGCCGCAGGGGAGAGCCCAGACCCGAAATGCCGGCCCTGCCTCCTATTAAGACGGGCGAATACACTTTCGTCGGCTCCCATGACATCGTCCGCGACTACACGGTAACCGACCAGATTTCCGGCACCCGGTTCAAGGTTGCCTTCTATCTCTACGGAGACGTCCTCTCCGGTTGGAATGTGGAAAAGATGGAATAACTTACTTCAGAATCTTCACAAAGCTTTCCGGAAAGCAGACATTCTCAAGACCCATGAAGGTGACTAAAAAGTCAGATGACTGATTGGTCACCTTCTTTTTTTGTATAAAG
>CAMYWP010000063.1 GCA_947302825.1 uncultured Bacteroidales bacterium | reverse complement strand
ACCTGGACCATGGAAGGGGATCCCGCCATCTGCGTGATTGCCGATACCTGGCTGCGCGGACTGCGCACTTTCGACATCGCTACGGCCTGGGAAGCCTTCCGGAAGAGTGCCGATACCCCGGGCGCAGAGAACAGGATGCGCCCCGACAACGACCCTTACGTGGAAAAAGGCTATATCCCGCTGGGTTGGTTCTCCGGCGACTTCTCCGGCGACAACTCCGTCTCCCATGCCCTGGAGTATTATGTGGCCGATTATGCCCTGTCCCGTCTGGCCGCCTCCCTGGGCTATGCCGATGACGCCCAGCGTTACTATGCCCGTTCCTTAGGCTACAAGCACTACTACAGCCCCGAATACAACTGTCTCCGGCCCATCAACCTGGACGGCAACTTCCTTTCGCCCTTCAATCCGGAGGATGGGGCCGATTTCTCCAACGCCCCCGGCTTCCACGAAGGCAGCGCCTGGAACTACACCTTCGCCGTTCCGCACGACGTGAAGGGTTATGCCAAACTGATGGGCGGCAACAAAGCCTTCGTGGAGAATCTGCAGCACGTGTTTGACGACGGCCTGTACGACCCCGCCAACGAGCCCGACATTGTGTATCCCTACCTGTTCAGCCGCTTCAAGGGTCAGGAAAAACGCACCTGGGCAGCCGTAGAGAGCATTCTGGCCAAGAATTACAAGAATGCTCCTGATGGCATTCCCGGCAACGACGACACCGGCACCATGAGTGCCTGGGCCGTGTTCTCCATGCTGGGCTTCTATCCGGACTGCCCCGGAGAGGCCTACTTCACGCTAACCCGTCCCACCTTCACCAAGGCGGTGGTCACGCTGCCTGGCGGCCACAAACTGCAAATCACCTCCCGCCCCAAGGCCAGCCGCGCCAAAGTGGACGGCCGCAACAAAGGCTATCGCATTTCCCACACGGATTTGGTGGAGGCCAAAACCATTACGTGGAAGTAAGCGATTGTTTGATAGATAGTTAAAAGAAATCGATTAGGTGGGAACACCTAATCGATTTTCTGTAAGTATTTGGTTCAGAGAAGCTTACCTCCACGCTATAGGATGGAAGTGCGTTTAGTCCAGTCAATGATTTCTGGGATGTAGCCGAAGGCCAGGCCGGTGACGGTGTCGGCGCAGCCGTAGTAGATGGCTACGCGGCCGGTGGCGCTGTCGTGCAGGGCGGCGCAGGGGAAAGCCACGTTAGGCACATCGCCCATGCATTCGTAGGGTGTCTGCGGAGACAGGAGGTAGGGACCGCTGCGGGCCAGCACCTTCCAGGGCTGCTCCAGATCCAGCAGGGCGCTGCCGAAACTGTACACATAGCCGTTGCAGGAGCGCAGTACGCCGTGGTAGAAGAGCAGCCAGCCTTCCGAGGTCTCAATAGGAATGGGACCGGCGCCGATCTTCATACACTGCCAGGCACTTACCTCAAAAGCGGCGGGAGCCATTACGTGCCGATGATGTCCCCAATACTCCATGTCCGGCGATTCGGAGTAGAAAATGTCGCCGAAAGCCGTGTGGCCGGTGTCGGACGGACGGGACAGCATGGCATACTTGCCTCCAATCTTCTTGGGAAACAGCACGCCGTTGCGGTTGTACGGCAGGAAAGCATTCTCCACCTGATGGAATACCTCAAAATCCGTGGTCCAGGCCAGGCCGATGGTAGGGCCGTGATAGCCGTTGCACCAGCTTACCCAATACTTCCCGTCCAGGAAGGTGACACGGGGATCGTAGCCGTATACCCACTGGCCCACTTCGGGATTGTCACAGGAGAAACGCAACACTTCCGGCCGGATGTCCCAGTGGAGACCGTCCTTGGAGAAGCCCACGTGCAGGGCCATGCGGCGGTTGGTATCGTCGCAGCGGAATACGCCGGCGAAACCGTCCTTGAAAGGCACCACCGCGCTGTTGAAAATACTGTTGGAGTCCGGCAGCAGGTTCCGCGGAATCACCGGATTCTGGGAATAGCGCCACACGGGTGCGTTGCAGCCTGCCGGCCGATCTTCCCAGGGCATGTTCGGGAGGGGAGCTCCCGCAATGATCAGTTTACTCATATCGATAAGGTTTTTATTTCGTTCAACAGCCGCAGCAGCCGCGCGGCGCACTCGGAGGCCGCCGCCAGCGGGTCTTCCTCCTGGATGGGGACCACGCAGGGAATGCCGGCCCGGCGCGCTTCCTCCAAATCTTTGTTTCCGTCGGGGGAAGGGGAGGCCGCCACTAAGGCGTCCACCTGCTGCGACAGGAATAGCTGCACCAGACGCTGGAAGCGCACAGGGTCCTTCTGCGTGTAGCCGAATAACAACGTGCAGCCCTGCGGAAGGGTCAGCCGTTCCAGTTCGGCGGCCAAAAGTCCATAATAGTTGTGCGAAGGATCGGGCAGGATGACGCCCACTACGCGTGGTTTACGCTCCCGCTGCAGGAGGCGGTTTACCGGCCGATATTCCAGGCGCCGGGCTACATCCAGGATGCGCTGCCGGGTGCTTTCGGCCACGCGGTATTTCTGTTTGCCGTTGTCGCCCAGGCGGTTGTTCATAACAAAGGAGACCAGGGCCACGGAGACTCCGGCTTCCTTTGCAATATCCTTGAGCGTAACGTTAGGCATGTTCTTCCTCATAACGGTCCAGGGCATCGGCCATCAACTGGCGTCCCACCTGGGCGATTTCCTGGGCGTGCGAATAGCCGTACACGCCGTGATAGGTATCGAAGGGCAGATCCACCAGGATGTCCGGCGGATTCAGCGCAATGCCCATGCGGGCGATGGTGCAGTTCATGATACCGAAGCTGCGCTGCAGGATCTTGAAGTAGTTGTCTCCGGCGCTTACCGGCAGGTGCTCCTCGCGGCCATCGGCCACCAGGCGGAACTCCTGAATACTGGTCTGGATGCGCCCCAGCAGCGATTTGTCCTCTTTCCCCTTCACTAAATCGGCCCGGCTGTCCAGGAAGCCCTGAATGACGCCGGCGTCGATCTGGTTCACATTGAAGCCCACCAGGATGTCGCCGGGCGTACGGCTTACCCTGTTCAGCGGGAAAGTGTTCACAATGCCGCCGTCAATCAGCGTACGACCCTTCGAAGTGGCCGGTTTGAACATGGAGGGGATGGAGATAGAAGCCCGGATGGCCTCGAACAGGGGACCATCCCGGAACAGCACTTCTTCGCCGGTGAAAAGGTCGGTGGCCACGGCCGTGAACGGAATGGCCAGGTCTTCGATATTCACTTCCGGCACGCGCTCCTTAATGGCTTTCATCACCTTTTCGCCCTTCACCAGGTAGTTCTTGCTGATGGAAAAGTCCATGAGCGTAACCACCTGCATCGGATCCAGGTTGAACAGCCATTCTTTGAAGGCCGATAATCCGCCGGCCGCATAGATGCCGCCCACCAGCGCTCCTGCACTACAGCCCGCGACGGAAGTGATCTGGTATCCGCGCGCCTCCAGCTCCTCGATGGCACCGATGTAGGCGAACCCGCGAGGTCCGCCGCTGGCCAGCGCCAACGCCACTTTCTTACTCATGATAAATACTGTCTTGATATAGGCCGATTTCGCTGAGAAGCGGTTTGGCCAGGGATTCGGTCACGGTGATGCGGAGTTCATCGGTCTCCGTCTGGGGCAGCAGCACAATGCGCTTGTGACCCACCGTAGTTTCTTCGGTCAGGGTTTTCCAGCCCTCGGCCGTGCGGGCTTCCACCGTGAAGGCGGCAATGCGCTGTCCTTTGGCAATGTCTTCCTTCAGGACCAACCGGTTGAACGGTCCCTGGGCCTTCACCGTCCAAGTGTTGCCGCTTCGTTTGACGCGGCCCGCCACGTTGTTGGCAAAAATCTGGTCCAGGGCGGCGCGGAATTCCATGAGCCGGATGGAGTCCACTTCGTGGAGGTGGCCCCGCGTATCCGGCGGCACGTTCAGCAGCAGCAGGGAATTGCGGCCCACGCTTTCGTAGTAGATTTTCAGCAGGTGCTGCACGCTTTTCACCTGGTCGTTTTCAGAGGCTCTCCAGAACCAGCCCGGACGGATGGATACATCCGTTTCGGCCGGAACCCAATGTGAACCGCCGCGGTCGCCTTCGTTCAGCGATTCCCGGGATGGACCGCCCTGTCCGGGAGAGAAACCGTCAATATTCAGCGTACCCCAGTTGGTACGACCGGCGTGGCCTTCTTCGTTGCCCACCCAGCGGCAGCCCGGGCCCACGTCGCTGAAAATGACAGCCTGGGGCTGCAGTTTCAGGACCGTTCCGTTGAAGAGCGGCCAATCGTAAACCTGCTTTTTGCCGTTGGGGCCTTCTCCGTTGGCTCCGTCGAACCACTGCTCAAAAACGGGCCCGTAGGTGCCTCCCAGCACGCTTTCCAGCGTTTTGACAAAGACGTCGTTGTATTCCGGCGTTCCGTAATGGGGGTCGTTGCGGTCCCAGGGCGAGATGTAGACGCCGAACTTGATGCCTTCCTCGGCGCAGGCCTCGGAAAGTTCCTTCAGCACATCACCCTCGCCGTTCCGCCAGGAGCTTTCACGCACGGTGTGCTTGGAGACCGGGCTGGGCCACAGGCAGAAACCGTCGTGGTGCTTGGCGGTAATGATGATGCCCTTGAAGCCAGCGGCTTTGGCGGTGCGAACCCACTGCCGGCAGTCCAGGTCGGTGGGGTTGAAGAGGTCTTCGGCCTCCGTGCCTTCTCCCCATTCCAACCCGGTGAAAGTGTTGGGGCCGAAGTGGCAGAACATGGTCATTTCCATGTCTTGCCAGGCAATCTGGTACGGAGAGGGAAGCGCTCCCTCGAAGGGTTTTTCGGTGCAGGCCACAGCCAGTAAAAGGGTGGTGGCCAGGACAAAAGCTTTATTCATAACGGTATCGGTTTCTTTTCCGGGAATGAAGGTAAATCTGTAGGTATAGCTTTGGTTGGACCAAAGGGTGCGGGCGGGTTCCGGGCGGGCGCCCCAGCTGTCGTAGCCGCCCACACCGGTCATGCGGTAGTCCACGCATACTTCCGTGAAATCGTTTTCGGGAACATCGGCAATATGCGTCTGGGACTTTCGCAGACCGCCATCAAGGTCTTCCACGGTCTGGCGCAGGGCGTTGCATTCAAAGGGTTCATCGGCCAGGATGGTAATGTCGCCCACTTGCAGCCAGGTGATGTCGGTGCGGTGGCCCGTTTCCTGCGGACGAACATAAGGGAAGTAGGATTCGCCGGCCGATGCGTCCCAAATGCGCTTGAAAGTGCCGGAGCAGCGATCCCAGTAGTTCTCCACCGGGCCGCGGCCGAAGTAACGGAAAGCGTCATCGGCCACGTGGAAACGCAGACCCAGACGCGGGATTTCAGTGTTTTGGCCATCCGGCTGCGTGCGGACTGCCACGGTGAGCGTTCCGTCCGGATACACGGTCCAGGTTTCGGCGGCGCGTACGCCCTCGCCGTTTACCAGGATGTCCACGGTCCCTTTATCGCCTTTCCGGGCATGGGCTGTCTGAGGAGCAGCCGGTGTGCGGAAACGCTCCAGGCGCAGGGGCGCCCCGTTGCCATAGTCGTTGTCGATGGGTGCCCGCCAGTAATTGGGCCGGATGCCAAAGCCGGACAAGACTTTATCCTTTCCTTTCACATTCCAGCTTTTGACGCTGCCGGAAGCCTTGTCAAAGACCACTTTCACATTCTTGCCGCGCACTACAATCTCCGTATCGCCTTCGGAATAGTCCAGCTCTCCTTTCCATCGGGCCGGTTTGGTGATGGCGGTGTTTTTGAGCAGGGCTTCGTCGCAGGCCACTATGGAACCATCGGCCCCCAGCACTTCAAAGAAAATGCGGTATTCGCCGGGCTTGCCCATGCGGGGCAGTTTCACCGGGAAGGTTTCGGCCGATTGCGGGGCCGTGCTGAAACGGAGCTTGTGGCGCCTCCACCAGAAGGGGCGCTTGCCGTCCCTTTCCACCCAGTAGCGAATGGTGTAAGGGCTTAAATCGGTGAAATAGTGGCGGTTGAAGATGGAGAAGGTTTGACCCAGGCTGTCGGCCGGCGTGATACTAACCTCTTGGTAAACGTGTTTTACTTCGTAGAAGGCCGGATGCGGTTCCCGGTCCGGATTCACAATACCGTTGCAGCAGAAATTGGCATCCGAAGGGGCATTCTCCCCGTAGTCGCCGCCGTAGGTCCAGCCGCGGGCGGGGTCGTACAGGCCCTGGTCCACCCAGTCCCAGATAAAGCCGCCCTGCAGCTGCACGTGGGCATAGATGGCGTCCCACTGCCAGTCCAGCGAACCGTTGGAGTTGCCCATGGCGTGGGAGTACTCGGAAGGGCACACCGGGCGCTCCGTGTAGTTCCGGCCCATCCGGCGGAACCATTCGGCGCCGGGATACTGCGGAACAATCATATCAGTGTCCCAATCGGATTCGGCCCGTTCATAGACTATAGGCCGATTCATGCCGTCTTTTTCCAGGGCCTTGAGCTCCCGGTAGGCTTCGTAAAAATTGACGCCGTTACCGGCCTCGTTGCCCATAGACAGCAGCGTGACGCAGGGATAGTTGGCCGTACGGGCATACATGTTCAGGATTCGGTCCTGGTGCTTGGCGTACCATAACGGATTGTTGCCCAGGGTCCGTTCCGGTCTGTAACCCATGCCGTGGCTCTCGATGTTGGCTTCGTCGTAGACGTAGAAGCCCAGGGAGTCGCAGAGCTCATAGAACTCCCGCGACTGCGGATAATGGCAGGTGCGGATGGCGTTGATGTTGGCCTGCTTCATCAGGAGCAGGTCTTCCAGCATGTTCTTCCGGGTGGTGTAGTGGCCGGTATAGGGATTGTGTTCGTGGAGGTTCACGCCCTTGAACTTCACGGGCTGGCCGTTCACCAGGAAGGCCTTCAACTGGCGATCTTGTGTGGGATCGGGGATAGCTTTGATTTCCAGCCGGCGGAAACCCACGTGGAAGCGGGTGTATTCGCCGTTGACTTTCAGCAGCAGCGTATAAAGCTGCGGGGTTTCGGCGGTCCAGGGCTTGATGCCGGGGAGTTCATCGGTGAGGGTTTCCAAGCTGCCGTTCACTTTATAGGTGGCATCGGCCAGGGTGGTCCCGGAGGCATCCAGCAGCTCATAAGAAACTTCCACCGGTGTCCGGGAACGAAGTTTAAGCCGGAACAGGCCTGTCTGCAGATCTTCGGAGAGGGTGGAAACTACGCTGAAGTCAAAGCCGGGATGGTTTTTCTCGCTGGAGAGGTACACGTCCCGCTCCAGTCCGGAGATGCGCCAGAAATCCTGGCACTCCAGGAAGGAGGCCTGCGTGTAACGGAAGATTTTCAGCACCAGTTCATTCTCTCCGGCGTGCAGATAAGGCGTGATAAGGAAGCGGGCCAGGTCTTTGGAATCTTCACAGTAGCCCACTTCCTGACCGTTTACATACACGTAGGTACCGCTTTTGCTGCCGCAGAGGTTCAGGTACACATCCCGGCCCTGCCACTGTTCCGGTACGGAGAACGTCCGGTGATACAAGGCGGCGGGAAACATTTCCGGCAATACGCCGGCCACCGGATCTTTGGGGCAGAAATCGTAGGGGATATTGGTGTAGATAGCCGTACCGTAACCCTGTACCTCCCAGTTGCCCGGCACCTGGATCTGATCCCACTGGGCGGGCTGGTTATTCTGGGGTATCTTGTGCCAGTCCTCGAAGTACTTGAAATCCCATACACCGTTCAGGCTGCGATAGTTCTCGCTTTCCCGGAAGCTTTTGGTGAGGGCATCGGCCCGCGAGGCGTAGTACACCACTTCCGTCCGCCGTGTTTCAGCGTTCACGGAGGTGGTCTGGATATCCTGCCAGTAGGGAAGTACGCTTAGCAGCAATAGTGCCGTGAAATGCATATATCTAATAATCAATCGTTTATGTAAAAACACATAGTCATTTTTACCTACGTGCTTTTGCTTAACTACTTCATTATCACAATGTTACATAACACGCCTGTCGGATGTCTTCCGAGGAGGCGCCCACCTGGATTTCAAACTCGCCGGGCTCCAGCACACGCGCCATGGCGGCATTCACCAGCTCGAAGGCACTGCGCTGCAGCGGCAGTTCTACCGTAACGGTTTCCCCGGCGGCAATGGATACGCGCTTGAAAGCGCACAGCTGCTTGCGGGGCCGGACGGTGGAGGCCGTGAGGTCACGGACGTACACCTGCACTACCTCGTCCCCATCCCGGGAACCGGTATTGGTGATGTCTATTTTTATGGCGCCTACAGATCCTTCGCTATTGCTCAGGATGACAGAGGGACTGTTTTTGTCATTCTGAGCGTCAGCGAAGAATCTCAGGTTATTGTATTCGAAGGTGGTATAGCTGAGCCCATAGCCGAAAGGATACAGAGGCTGGGCGCTTTCTTCCACATAGTCGTGGCTGTAGGGCATTTTCCGGTTGTAATAGACCGGCAGCTGGCCCACGCTGCGGGGAACGCTCACGGAGAGCCTACCGGCGGGGTTGTATCGGCCCAGCAACACATCGGCCAGGGCGGTACCGCCTTCCTGTCCGGGGTACCAGAGCGTGAGCAGGGCATCGGCTTCATCGGCCGCCCAGTTTTTGTTCAGCGGACGGCCTTCGATGTACACCACCACCAGCGGTTTTCCGGTGGCGCGAAGGGCCGATAGCAATTGCGGCTGCAGGCCCAGCAGGTCCAAGGTGCTGCGGTCGTAGCCTTCGCCGGCCTCCATGTCGGAGACGGCCGTCTTGTCTACCACGGCGGCGCCGGTGTCAATGTAGCGGGTCTGGAAATCCCGGGCCGATGAACCGCCCACCACGGCCACCACCACATCGCTGCGGCGGGCCGCCTGCACGGCTTGGGCAATTTGATTGGCGCGAGTGTCCCGCACGGCGCAGCCTTTCACGTAAGTAACGGCAGCGCCGGCGTTCTGCAGGCCTTCCAGCATGGTAATCACGTTGGACGGGTCCTGCGGGGCGGTGTAGTCGCCCAGTTGGTTGTACATGTTATCGGCGTTGGGTCCCACCAGGGCGATGCGCGTCCCGGCGCGAAGGGGCAGGATGCCATTGTTTTTCAGGAGCGTGACACTTTCCCGGGCCACCTGTGCCGCCACGGCAATATGCTCCGGCGAACGAACTTCTGCGGCGTTGTCTTCCGGAAGATAAGGGTTGTCAAACAGCCCGGCCTCGAACTTGCGCACCCGCACCCGCTTCACGGCGCGGTCCAACACGTCCATGGAAATGCGGCCGTCCTCTACGGACTCCTTAAGCAGCGCGAAGCAGTGGGCCCCCAGGTCCACGTCCACTCCGGCATTCAGGGCCATTTCACCGGCCTGCTGCAGGTCCTGGGCCACGTGGTGGCTGGTATACAGGCCGTCAATACTCTCCAGGTCGCTCACCACAAAGCCTTGGAAGTTCCAGCGGTTGCGCAGCACGTCCGTGAGGAGTTTCCGGTTGCAGGTGGTGGGGATGCCGTCCAGGGAATGACCCTCCAGAAAGCCGTACTGCCGCACATA
>CAMYWP010000062.1 GCA_947302825.1 uncultured Bacteroidales bacterium | reverse complement strand
GGTAGAACTGATATAAGTAGCCGTTTCATGAATCTTGGTCACTTTATTCTTCAGCGTGGACAGATTGCCGCGGATGCTATAGGAGAAGTCCTTGCCTACCTGGTCGCTCCAACCCAGTTCAAACTCGAAACCAGTGTTGCGGATGTTGCCGGCGTTCATGGGGGAAGCCGTCACGCCCATGATGGTGGAAGGAACCAGGCCTTCCACAATCAGGTCCTTGGTGGTCTTGTTGAACCAGTCCATGGAGAAGGTGAGCCGGCCGCCCAGGAAGCGGGCGTCCAAACCCAGGTCGGTCTGCTCGGAAGTCTCCCACTTGAGTTCGTTGTTGCCCGAGGAGGAAGGAGCATAACCGTAAATGTAGTGGAAGTCGGGACCGTCGCTGGTGGGCAGGGCTTCCGTAGCATAATAATTATAGAAGGACGCGATGGAATTGGCGTAACGGTATCCGCTCAGTGAAGCGATAGAACCGTTCTGGCCCCAGCTGGCACGGATTTTCAGGAAAGGCAGCCAGCTGCGGGCACCCTCCATAAAGGGCTCTTCGGAAATGGTCCAACCGGCCGATACGGCAGGGAAATAGCCCCAGCGCTTGGTCATGGGAAGCACGGAGGTGTCGGCGGCATCGGCACGCAGGGAAGCCTGTACCAGATATCGGCCGGCATAGCTCCAGTTCAGTCGGCCGAAATAGGCCAGCTTGCGGTTGAACAGGTCTTCGCCGCCATAGATTCGCACGCTGGAGGAAGCGGAGCGATAGGCGAAGTAGTAGAACAGCGGATCGTTCTTCTGGACACCCAGGTCGCCTTCGCCGCCGGAAGTAGCGCCCGAAACGGAGAAATTGTGCGTCTGGCTGTAGGAGGTACCCACCATCACACCCAGGTTGTGCTTACCCAGCTGCTTGTTGTAGTTCACGAAGTTTTCCCACTGGAAGTAGCCGGGAACAGAGGCCGAACTGGCCAGGGTTACATAACTCTGCTGTGCCTTGGCGTTGGCATAATAAGGAATGTCGTATGTATACTCGTTGGCACCCGTCAGGCGATAAGACAGCCGGGTGGTGATGAGCAGTCCCTCGATGGGCGTGAAATTGAGGAAAGTGGTACCGTTGATGACCATCCTTCTGCTCTTCATATAAGAGCGGTCGCGCAGGATGAGCGGATTGGGATTGGAGTCGATGATGAAGTTGGAAATACCATAGTAATTCCCCTTTCCGTCTCCCAGCAAGCCGCCCCAAGAGGGATTCTCCAGGATGAGCTGCATATTGGCAGGAAGTTCATTGGCTGCATACACCGGCTTGGTGAGCGGATCCAGACGCAAGGTAGAAAGGACGGTATTCAGTTCGCTGTGGGAGTTGATCACGGTGCCGGCATCGGAGATGTTGCGGCCGCTGGCATATTCCAGCTGGTTGTTGGAGCCGAACTCCAGCCACTTCTTGATCTTCCGCGTCACGTTCACCATGCCGGTGAGACGCTCGTAAGTATCGGCATTCCCCACAAACATACCATTGTTGTTCAGGTAGTTGATGGAAGCATAGAGACTGCCTTTCTCGTTTCCGGACTGGAAAGAGAGATTGTGGCGATGCATGATACCGTTCTCGAAAGCAGTGTTGATCCAGTCCGTATTGGTCTGGAAATCCCAGTTGCGATACACCTGGTCCAGCGAGATGAGGCCGGCCTCTGTATAATAATCGATGTACTGGTTGGCGTTCATTACATGCGGAACCTTACCCAGGCTTTGTATGGCCAGCTGGAAGTCATAAGAGACCTTTCCTTCGCCCTTACCTTTCTTGGTAGTGATAAGCACCACGCCGTTACCGGCCGATGCACCATAGATAGCAGCGGAGGCGCCGTCCTTCAGCACTTCCATGGATTCGATGTCATTGGGGTCGATGCCGCCGATATCGGTAGTGACGCGACCATCCACCACATACAGGGGGTCGCAGTCGCCGTTGGAAGAGATACCGCGGATGCGGATAGTGGGCGATGCGCCTGGACGGGCCGATGAATTCATCACCTGCACGCCGGCAGTCTTGCCCTGCAGGGCCTGACTGGCGTCCGTAATGGTACGGGCTTCCAGGTCCTGGGCCTTCACGGAAGAAATGGCACCGGTGAGGTCGCTCTTCCTCTGGACGCCATAACCTACCACCACGGTTTCTTCCAACTGGAGATTGTCTTCTTCCAGGGTGATGGTGACGGTTTTGGACTCATTGACCACGATTTGCTGAGGCAGGTAGCCCAGCGTGGAGATTTCAACGGTGCTCCCGGCGGGAACGGTAAGCGTAAAATGCCCGTCCACGTCCGTGACGGTGCCGTTGCTAGTCCCGACTTGGACCACGCCGGCACTGATGACCGGGCCTAAGGCATCAACTACGGTGCCGCTCAAGGTAACCCGCTGCTGTGCGTGCAGCGAGGTGCAAAGCAGCAAGGCCGACAAGATAACGGCTGTCAGTCTTTTGAATGCAGAAGGAATCATAAGGAACAAATTTGTATTGGTTTAGTTTGTCTGTGCGGTTTCGCTTTTGCAAAGTTCCTTATTATTACGCGGGCGGGCTTGTATGAGGGACCAAGATGTTTTGAAATCATACAAACCGCATTTTAGATTTTGTGCAAATGTGTTGGATTTTGTCCAAGGCCTTAAATAAGTGCATGAAATTGCGTATATTTGAATCATGAAGATTCGCGTGCTCCTGGTGGCCCTTGTGTGCCTTGCGTGCAACAGGCAGATTCCCCTTCCCGAAGAGGACTTCTCCCATGCCGTTTCCAGTCACTTGTCCAGCGGGCAGGTCAACGCTTTCGCGGAGGATGCCCACGGCCAGATCTGGATGGCCACGGCGCGCGGTCTCAATCGCTTTGATGGTAAATCTTTCCATCAGTTCTTCCACGTCCCCCAGGATACGCTTTCCCTGCCGGACAACCACGTGAGCGACCTTCAAATCTCCCCGGACGGCCAACTCTGGGCTGCCACGTGGAACGGAGTGGCCTGGATGGACGAAAGCGGCGCTTTCCATCGGATTGCACCCGACGGAAAAGACCCCACCGCATTCAAGATAGCCTGCATGCCTTCCGGAGACGTCTTTGCCGTTTACCAGAACCACATTTCCGTTTGCCGGAAAGGATCCACCCGCTTTGAGCACGTGCTGGACACACCGGAATCCTACGGCCAGACCTGCCTGTATCCGGGGACCCGGAACACCCTGTGGGTGGTAACGGTCCAACAGATATACTGCCTGGACGCAGCCTCCCTGGAGTTGGAAATCAGCTATCACAACGCACATCCGGTCCTTTGCAGTTTTCTTACAGAGGACGGCATCCTGTGTCTGGCCGGTTCCCGCCATTATTCCCTCTTCAACACCCGCAGCCGTCAGTTCCAGTCTTACAGCCGGAAAGATTATGGATGGCCCCAACTGGCCGATTGCGAAGTAGATGTCATTTACGAACCGGAGAAAGGGAAACTGCTTTTCGCCACCTCTTCCGGTCCCTGCCTGTATGACAGGGATAACGATGTCCTGCTTTCAGACGACGATGCCGCTTTCCCCTACTCCATCCCCGATTTCCGCGTTCAGAGCCTGTTCACCGACTCCAACGGTCTCCTGTGGATAGGAGGCCAGGACCAGGGATATGCCGTATCTGCCTATGGACCCAATCCATACGGCGACAAACCGGTAATCCGGGAGTTCTTCACCCGTAAACCCATTGCGTCCCTGGCAGCAACGCCGGACGGGGATTTATGGGTCTCCACCAAACGCGACGGACTCTTCTTCTGCCAGATGGAACAGGACCGTGTGGTGCCGGTTTCGCTGTCGGCCTATCTGGAGGAGAATCCGCTGGGCATAGACTACTGCAACCGAGTGATGGTGGCGCGGGACGGCAGCCTGTGGCTGTGCCTGCTGGGGAATGGAAAGGTCCTGCATGTACGCTACCGGGACGGCCGCCTGGAACTGATCCGGGCATACAAAGACATCCAGGCCCCGGACCATCTGCTGGAAACAAGCGATGGAGCCGTCTGGGTTGGAAATGTTACCGGCAGGGTGTTCCGCTGTACACCGGAAGGCATGGACAGCTTTGCGCCCTTTGCCACCGGACAGATCAAACTGGTGGACGGTTTGTTGGAATGGGATGAGGACAGGGTTCTGCTTTCTTCCTCTTCAGGCGGCGTCTATCTCATTGACAAAACCGGGAAAACCGAGGAACTGTCCCAGGAATCGGTATATCCTCCTTTCCGCGACCATAAAGAGCAGGTATGGGGGCCGATGGCCGGTCCCGAATGGGCACTCATCACGGAGCAAGGCCTGGAGAAACGGCCTGTTCCAGCCTTCAAAGGAGCCCTTGCCTCCGTTTGCGAGGACCATCACCACGATTTCTGGTTGGGAACCAGCGACGGTCTGGTCCGGATGAATCCGGAGAACGGAACCATTGTCACCTTCTCGGAAGAAGATGGCATTGCAGGAAACGAGTTCACCATTGCCTGTGCCACTGTTTTGCCGGACGGACGCCTGGTTTTTGGCGGCCCGTTGGGCATCACACTGTTTACCCCGCTGTCCAACATGGAGCAGCGACGGGTTCCGCTCTGTTTTCAGGAACTCCGCATCCATAACCGCCTGGTCCATCCCGGCCCCGAGGCTCCGGTTCAAAGCCTTTTGAGCGAGGCTCCGCCCGTGATGCTTACTCACCTGCAAAACAGTTTCAGCATCTCCTATGCGGCCCTGGATTACATGAACGGCAACCGGATCAGCTACCAGTACCGGCTGGAGGGATACGATCCCTACTGGAAAGAGGCTGGCCGGGAGCACGAAGCCGATTATTCCAATATTCCTGCAGGCCGATATACTTTCCGCGTGAAAGCTACGGACAGCGCCGGCAGTCTGCTGGACAGCGAAGCCTCTCTGGATATACGGGTAAAACCCGACCCCTGGCGCTCCTGGTGGGCTGTTTCGCTTTTTATCCTGTTGGGCCTGGGACTCCTTTTCCTAGGTGTTTATCAAGGCTGGCTGAGGAAACAGAAAGTACAGGAGGCAGAGGAACTTTCCCGCCTCAACGCCATGCAGATGAATTTCTTCGCCAATGTAGCCCATGAGTTCCGAACGCCGCTTACCATGATTGCCGGTCCTGTATCGGCCCTGGCATCCTCGGACCGCATTGCCGGACAAGACCGCAAGATGCTGTCCGTGATGCAGCGCAGCGTGAACTGGATGCTGCATTTGGTGAATCAAATCCTGGATTTCAACCGCCTGGAAGGCGACCATCTGGAGTTGAAGGTATCCAAACAGGATATCGTCCCCTGTGTAAAAGAAGTGCTGGAGGTGTTCCAGGCCAACGCCCAGGCCAAGGGAATAACCCTCTCCGACCAGGTGGACGGCGGATTCCAACTATGGATGGACCGCGACAAAGTGACCAAAATCCTGATGAACCTGCTATCCAACGCGCTCAAATTCACGCCTGCCGGCGGACAAGTGGAAGTGAGCCTGGACGTGCTATCCCGCGAACGGGCGCAGGGATTGTTCCCGCTACAGGAGAAAGACACCGACCACCGCTACGTGTACCTGTCCGTGAAAGACACTGGCCCCGGGATTCCGGAAGATCAGCTGGAACGCATCTTCGAGCGTTTTTACCAGCTCAAACGCGGCCAGGTGGCCCTGGGTTCAGGTATCGGCCTTTATTATTCCCGCTCGCTGGCCACCATCCATCACGGCTACCTGAAAGCCTGGAACCGCACCGACGGCCCTGTGGGTGCCGTGTTCGGCCTGCTGCTCCCCGCCAGCACTTACACGGATGCCGAAAAATCCGGAGACCAGTCCCAGCAGCAATTGTTCCCGGTAATGACCGTGGAAGACAACACCTCGCCATCCGGCGCCGGAGAGCGGCAGAAAATCCTGGTGGTGGACGATGATGTGGACATTGCCAACTACCTGAAAGTGATGCTGCAGCCGCAGTATCAGGTGAATACCTGTTTTGAGGTGGATGCCGCCCTGGAAGCCATGGCGCAGGAGGCTCCGGACCTGGTGCTCAGCGATGTAGTAATGCCCGGCAAGAGCGGCTTCGACCTCTGCGATGCCATCAAGTCCGACATCCAGCTTTGCCACATTCCCGTGATTCTGGTAACGGCCATGGCGCAGGTCTCTTCCCAGGTGGAAGGTCTGGAGAAGGGGGCCGATGCCTATGTGACCAAGCCCTTCGATCCTGCCTATTTGCTGGCACTTGCAGGTTCCCTGCTGGAGAACCGCGAAAAACTGCGCCGGCAGCTGGGCCAGGTGGCCAGTCCTGCGGAAGTGGAGGACACGCGTATGGCGCCGCAGGACAAAGCCTTTATGAAAGAGCTCTACCGACTGATGGACGAAGAACTGTCCAATCCGGAATTGGATGTATCCACCCTCACGGAAAAACTCCGCATTTCGCGCTCCAAATTCTATTATAAGGTAAAAGGACTCACGGGAGAGAATCCCGGTGACTTCTTCCGCCGCTATAAGCTGAACAAGGCGGCCGGCATGCTGCTGGAAGGGAAATACAACATATCTGAAGTGGCCGATCACACCGGTTTCAGCAGCCTGTCCTATTTCTCCTCCTGCTTCAAGAAACACTTTGGCGTACCGCCTTCCGAATATAAAGGATAACAACACAACCGCATATGAAAAAGACACTGATTCTCCTTTCGTTGCTGCTTTCGGCAGCCTTCGCATCGGCCCAAACTCAGCCCGCCGATCTTTTCACTAAAGAGTGGCCTGCCCGCTGGATCAGCGTGCCGGAAACCGGCGCCCTGGATTACGGCGTGTATTATTTCCGCAAGGATGTGAACCTGGCCACCGTCCCGGCCAACTACGTGGTACACGTGACGGGTGACAACCGTTACAAACTCTATGTGAATGAGCATCTGGTGTCCATGGGCCCGGCCAAGGGAGACGCCCTGCACTGGAACTACGAGACCGTGGACCTGGCACCGTACCTGAACGCCGGCAACAACGTCATTGCCGCCTTGGTGTACAATGAAGGCCCCAGCCGTCCGGATTCGCAGATTTCCATTTCCTCCGGACTCCTGCTGCAGGGAGAAGGCGAATCGGCCGACCTGTACACTGACAAAAGCTGGAAATGCATCCAGGATCCGGCCTATAGCCCTGTAACGGCCATCGTCAAGGGTTACTATGTGAGCGGCCCCGGCGAGAAAGTAGATATGAATGTCACCCTGTCCAACTGGAACAAGGCCGATGCCGACCTATCGGCCTGGAAGGAAGCCCAGGAAGGTCCTGCCGGCAAGCCCGTGGATGTGCTGGACATCCAGAATTTTGACTACCATCTCCTGCGGCCTTCCACACTCCCCCAAATGGAACGCACGCCTTTTGCCCTGGGCCAGGCCTTTACCGTTCCCGCCCATTCCCAGAAGGTGGTTCTGCTTGACAACAAGGTGCTTACCAACGCCTACTTCCATTTAAAGATGAGCGGCGGCAAAAATGCACAGGTGAAGATCGGCTATGCCGAAGCCCTCTATATCCCCGACGGAGAAGGCCCTGCCTATGACCTTACCCCTGAACAGATTGCCCAGCTCCCGGAGGAATACCTCTCCTATGTGCTTTCCCCTAAAGTGAAAGGCAAGGGCAACCGCAACGAGACTGAAGGAAAGGTGTTTATCGGCCGCGAAGACCGGCTCATTTCCAATGGCTTGAAGAGCCAGCAGTTCACCACCCTTTCCTGGCGCACCTTCCGCTATGTGCGCGTGACGGTGGAAACGGCCGATGAACCGCTCACCATCGAGGAAACCTCCGGCATCTTCACGGGTTATCCCTTCACGCTGGATGCTTCGCTGAACACGGACCGCCAGGAGCTCAAGGACATCCTGGAGATTGGCTGGCGTACGGCCCGCCTGTGCGCCTGGGAAACCTACATGGACTGCCCGTACTATGAGCAGCTCCAGTATCTGGGTGATACCCGCATCCAGGCCCTGGTGACCCTCTACAATAGCGCTGACGACCGCCTGGTGAAGAATTTCCTGCACCTGGCCGATATCTCCCGCAACGCCGACGGCATTACCAAGAGCCGCTATCCCACCACCATCCCGCAGCACATTCCGCCCTATGCGCTCAGCTATATCTATGCCCTGCACGATTATCTGATGTATGGCGCAGATACGCAGTTCGTGATGGACCTGCTGCCGGGTGCCGAACAGATCATGACCTATTTCTCCCGCTACCAGCAGGCCGATGGCCGCGTGAAGAACCTGCCGGCCTGGAATTTCTCCGACTGGGTGAACGACAAGCCCGAAAGCTGGCACAGCGGCGTACAGCTGAGGGGCGCCGACGGCTGCACCAGCGTGATGGACCTGCAGCTGCTGTATGCCTATGAGCTCATGTCCCACATGGAAGCGGTACGGGGTAATACCTGGCTGGCCGATGAATATGCCAAAGAGGCCGCCAAACTGACCGAAGGCGTCAAGAAAGCCTATTGGAATGCCGAAAAAGGCCTGTTTGCCAACCGGGCCGAACAGGACTACTACAGCCAGCACGGCAACGCCCTGGCCATCCTCTGCGGCATTGTGGAAGATCCCAAAGCCCTTGCGCAGAAGCTCCAGGCCGATGCCTCCCTGGCCCAGTGCACCATCTACTACAAATACTACCTCTACGAAGCCTACGTAAAGGCCGGCCTGGGCAACGACTACCTGAACTGGCTGGACATCTGGCGCGAGAATATCGCCATGGGTCTCACCACCTGGGGAGAAGACGCCGATGTATTCGGCACCCGCTCCGACTGTCACGCCTGGGGTTCCAGCCCCAACATCGAGCTGTACCGTACCGTGCTGGGCATCGACTCCGATGCCGTAGCCTTCAAGAAGGTGCGCATTGAGCCCCGCCTGGGCGAACTCAAAGAAATCGGCGGCACCATCCCGCATCCGCAGGGTGCCATCACCGTCCAGTACAAGGTAAAAGGAAACCACATCCAGGGAACCGTCGAGTTACCCAAGGATGTGGATGGAATCTTTATCTGGAACGGAAAGCAGCTGCCGCTCCACGGCGGGAAGAACCCGATTAACCTGCGCTAAAAGTAGGTTACGGTCTTCTGCTCCACGGCGCTGAGCAGCTTGTTGGCCAGGCTGGAAACGCCGAAGCGGAAGAGCTCCTTGTTCATCCACTCCTCTCCCAGGACTGTCCGTCCGATGGTCCAGTAACATACGGCATCCAAGGCCGAGGCAATTCCGCCTGCGGCCTTGAAGCCCACTTTCTTGCCCGTGGCCTCATAGTACTTCTTGATGCTTTCGCACATCACGTAAGCGGCCAGCGGCGTGGCGTTTACCTTCACCTTGCCGGTAGAGGTCTTGATGAAGTCGGCGCCGTTTTCCATGGCCAGGAAAGAGGCATCGGCAATGTTCTCGGGGGTTTGCAGCAGGCCGGTTTCCAGGATCACTTTCAGCACCACGGGACGGCCCAGTTCGGCAGCCACGCGGTCGATGCACTCGCGGGAGGCCTTGATTTCGGCCCCGGCTTTCTCGTAATCCCCCGCCAGGAAGCTGTTCAGGGCCAGGACGATGTCAATTTCATCGGCCCCACCGCGTACGGCAAGTTCAATCTCGTGCAGTTTCACTTCCAGGAAGCTCTGGGAGGTGGGGAAACAACCGGCCACGCAGGTGACATGCAGGGCGGGATCTTTGCGGGTTTCGGCCACGATGGAGGCGAAATTGGTGAACACGAAGCAGAACGCCTTGCGGTCGATCATCGCCTT
>CAMYWP010000061.1 GCA_947302825.1 uncultured Bacteroidales bacterium | reverse complement strand
AAACCGGCCATGGCTCCCACGAAAAGGGTGGGGCCGAAAGTGCCGCCCACGCCGCCACCGGCATTGGTGAAGGTCATGGAGAACACCTTGAAGAGCATCACCAGCAGGAAGAAAAGCGGGATGGACCAGCGCCATTGCAACAGATAGGAAAGGGGCGTCTGTCCGCCGAAATCCACCACGTTGCCGTTGAGCAGGGGAGAGAGGAAGTTGTATCCTTCTCCGTGCAGCGGCGGGAAAAGGAAGATAAGGAGACCCAGCGAAACGGCGGAAATGGCCCAGCGCACGTAAGGGTTGCGGATCTTGCCCATCCGGTCTTCCATACCCAGCGTTGTGTAGGTGAAATACAGGGACACCATGCCGCAAAACACGCCCAGAAGCACGTAGAACGGCACATTGGCCATCCGGAAGGGAATCACCGTGGCTTCGAAGGGACTGGCCCAGCCCAGGCATAAGGAACTGGTCAAGGTGGCCGATACGGAACTGAGCAGCAGCGGCAGGATGCCCGACATGGACAGGTTGAACAGCAGGATTTCCAGCGTAAAGAGCACGCCGGCCAGCGGGGCGTTGAAGATGCCGGCCACTGCTCCGGCCGCGCCGCAGCCCAGCAGGAGCGTCATGCCCCGGTACGACATTCCGCAATAGCGCGCCAGATTGGAGCCGATAGCCGCGCCGGTGTACACGATGGGGGCCTCGGCACCCACGGAACCGCCGAAGCCGATAGTAAGCGCACTGGTGAGCAGCGAGCTCCAACAGTTGTGCTTCTTGATGCGGGATTCGTTCTTGGAAACAGCCTGTAGCACCTTGGTGACACCGTGGCCGATATTGTCCTTTACAATATAGCGCACGATAAGCAGGCTGAGCAGCATACCCACGCCGGGCAGCAGTAAATAGGCCCAGCGGATGTCTGCGTGCCAAATTGCCAATTGCCCTTGAATGGAATGGATGGCCAGTTTGAGCAAGACGGCGGCCAATCCGGAAAGGATACCGGTGAGGACTGAAAGAATCAGCAAGGCCGTGGATTCCGGCAACTTACGCAAAAGGGTCCGCGAGGGACCCCATATCCATTTGATGCCACCACGGTTTGCCATGGGGTTATTCGTCGTCTGCGCCTGTGGAGTACTGGGCGATATTGTCGTCGGGGAGGGTTTCTCCTGCAGCATCCGAAGCATCTGCGCTGCCGCCGGCCACGGCCTCGTTCTCGGCGTCTTCTTCGCCTTCCAGCCAGCGGGCTACATCTTCCAGATCGTCCGTCTTCACGTTGATTTTCACCAGATAGATGGCATCGGCGGTATTCACCGTGACTGCATAGAAAGACGTACCGTCCGGCTTGGGATATTTCACCAGGTCCGTCAGGTAATCACTGAACCCTTTTGGGTATTTTTCTGCGAAGGCGGCGGCTAAGTCCGGGTGTCCGGCCATCTTCTCAAAACTCACCACATGTCTTTTCTTGCTGTCTGCCATATCGTTTATTTATGCTTAGGTTTTCGTGCTGCAATATTAGGACTTTGTTTTGAACTCTGCAAGCGCTTTTCGCTTTTTTTCGAAGAATTTTTAAAGAAATACGATTTTTGTCTTTGTTTTTTCTCCGGGTCGCGTTCGGTGAATACGGGTGTCATGTCCCGAGGGTCCAGTCCTGAGTAGTACATCACGGACGATGTGGTCATGGGCGTGGGCGTAAAATCCTGCACCTGGTCCATCCAGATGCCCTTTAAGGCCGGATGATTGGCCAGCTTCTCCATATCCTTCAAGGTGCAGCCGGGGTGCGAGGAAATGAAGTAGGGGACCAGGCCCACGTGCGTTCCCGCCTCGCGGTTGATATGATCGAATTCTTTCCTCAGATGCTCGAATAACTTGAAACTGGGTTTGGCCATCTTCTGCAGCACGTGGTCTTCGGTGTGCTCCGGCGCCACTTTCAATCGGCCCGAAGTATGGTCCAGCACCAGCGTCTTCAGGTAGGGCTTGGAACTGTTGTCCACAAAGCCGTCTTCGGTGAGGAAAAGGTCGTAGCGGATGCCGCTGCCGATATAACTGTGCCGGATACCCTTGGTGTTGTCGATACGCTTGTACAGTTCCATCAGGCGTGTGTGGTCGCACTCCAGGTTGGGGCAGCGCTTGGGGAAGAGGCAGCTGCGCCGTTTGCACTTGTCGCAAAGCTCCATGTTCTTCCCGTGCATCCCGTACATATTGGCCGTGGGCGCACCCACATCCGAGATATTGCCTGCAAAATCCGGCAGCTGGTTCAGTTCCTGTACTTCTTTCAGGATGGATTTCTCGCTCCGGCTTTGGATGAATTTGCCCTGATGGGCTGCAATGGTGCAGAAATTACAGCCGCCGAAACAGCCCCGGTGCGTATTCACGCTGAACTTGATCATATCGTAGGCCGGAATGCGCTTTCCTTTGTACCGCGGGTGCGGCAGTTTGGTGAACGGCAAGTCCCAGAAACTGTCCATCTCCTGTGTGGTAGCCGGCGGATAAGGCGGATTGATCTGCACATACCCGTCGCCCACCGGCTCCAGGATAGTATCCGGATGCATCATGTTGGCATGCGTCTCAATCCAATGGAAATTCTCCGCAAAAGCCCGTTTATCCTTGCAACATTCTTCAAATGAGTGAAGTACTAAGGTTCCGGAGGGTAAGGCTCCAGAAACCCTCCGCTTCGCTTCGTCCCTCCCACCGTTTCCTGCGTCCTCGCGATGCGAGAACTTGTCTCCGGCGGGCCCCTCCCTCTCATCGCCGAGGGCGGCGAAGGTTTCTGGAGCCTTACCCTCCGGAATCTTGCCGTTTACGTAGAAGGCAATTTGGGGAATCTGGTGCATGCGGTGACGGGACCAGCCTTTTTCTATGCCTTTGGTGAGTTCCAGCATGGGCCTTTCCCCCATGCCGTAACAGAGATAATCGGCCCCGGAGGAAACCAGGACGGAGGGCATCAGGCAGTCTTTCCAGTAATCGTAGTGGGTGAGGCGCCGCAGGGAGGCTTCGATGCCACCGATGACCACCGGCACATCGGGGAAGAGTTTTTTCAGGATTTGGGTGTACACCGTTACGGCGTAGTCCGGACGGGCGCCGGCTTTTCCGTCGGGGGTGTAAGCGTCGTCGTGGCGCAGGCGTTTGGAGGCGGTGTAATGGTTTACCATGGAATCCATGGCACCGGCGTTCAGGCCGAAATAGAGACGAGGTCGGCCCAGTTTGCGGAAATCCCGAAGGTCGTCCCGCCAGTTGGGTTGGGGAACCACGGCCACTTTGTAGCCCCATTTCTGGAGCCAGCGGGCAATGACGGCGGTTCCGAAGGAAGGATGGTCGATGAAAGCATCGCCGCTGAACAGGATGATGTCTATGGAATCCCAGCCCAGCGCTTGCACCTCTTTCACCGAGGTGGGAAACATATAATCAGTTCCGGACATTCTCCAGGTATTCGTACAGGGCACCGAAGGTGACGATATGAACTACGTCTGCGCCTTTTACCCTGATGCCGGTCACTTTGCCCACCACGGCCACCAGGTCCAGCAGGCTCAGGCTGTCCAGCTCCAGCGTCTCCTTGATGGAGGCGTCGGGGGTAATGACGCTGGCGTCAATCTCGAATTCTGCTGCGATAGCATTATTAAGCTCTTGAATATCCATATTTTATACTGTTTTCAAAGAGGATAGGGCCTGCTCCCTTAAAGCAGCCAGGGAAGTAGTGTCCTTCCGCAGGAAGCGGATGTCCCGCCAAGTGTCGCGCCACAATTTGGCGTAATACCATTCAAAAATACAAAGCGGGCCGATGAGCAGGGCATGCACCAGTCCCACCCAGAAGCCGGCGCACAGTCCGGTGATCAGCCAGGTGAGGATAAAGGACAGTGGCAGGAGTACCAGGGCGTTCATGCCCACGTGGAAACTGCTCTGGAGCATGATGTCGCCCAGGCGGTCGCTGAAATATTTGGGCAGGTACCAGCACAGAATGGCCGGCCAAAGGGCCAGGATGGCCAGCGGCAGCAAAAGCAGCAGGAGCAGCAGGTCGGCCACCACAAAACCCCAGTTGGGACGGTCTGTGAACTGACTGTCCTTGAGTCGGGCTTCTTCTAAAGCCTGCCGATAGGCACTGACGGCCGTATAGTCGAAGCCCTCCAGCCGGCGGACCAAGTCCTGATCGGCCGCCAGTTGTTCCGGGAGGCGGCTGGGATGCGGTAGCAGGGTGCGCGCGAAGTCAATGTCGGCGTAGTGGTCCAGGTCCTGGATATCCAGCATCATGGCCGATATCTGTTCCCGTACCAGGCGGTTCACTTCCCGTTGTGCGGTGCGCGGTTTTTCCTTGTACAACTCGTAGTAAGACTGGAGGGAAACGGGGGTTCCGAAACGCACCATCATTTGGTTCCGCAGGCCGGTGTAGGCGCTGTAATGGTTGGCGGCGGGGAGGATGAAGATTTCCTTTTGGAAGCCGCTTTTTTCCGCAGCCTGGAAAGCCAGGCGGGTGTATCCGTAAGAGAAAGTACCCAGCCAGTGCTTGTCCTGATGGCCGGCTTCCGGGAAGATAATCACGGTGTGGCCGTTCAGAAGGCATTCTTCGGCCTGTTCGAAGGTTTTGTTGTTATCGGCCAGCGCCTCTTCTCCCTGATAGGCCATCCTATAGGCCGGCAGAATGCCCGCGTATTGCATGAAACGGGAAAGCAGGGGATGGATGTCAAAGGCATCGGCCCGGGCGATGAAGTGGAATTTTCGGTCGTTTTTGGCAAAAAACACGCCCAGGGCATCGTTCAAGGCATTTTGGTGGTTCATGGCTACCAATACAGGCGTCCCCTCGGCCGGAATATTTTCCTTGCCAAGGCTGTAATAGCGCCTGTAGAAGATACCGTTGACAGCAAGCCTGAAATAGGTCTTCCCCAACTGATATCCTATGCCAAATTCCTTCTGCATTATAAGTGATTAGCCCAAATAGCTTGCAAAAATATCAAAAAAATTGTATTTTTGAAAAATATGAAAGAGCTTTATATCGGGCAGATAGCCCGTCTACTAAAAATACAGACCTGGCAGGTAGATAACTGCGAGCAACTGATCGCAGAAGGTTGCACCATCCCCTTCATCAGCCGTTACCGTAAGGAACGCACCGGCGGCCTCACGGACGTGGAGGTGGCGGAGGTAAAACACTGGGTGGATGTCTTCACCGAAATGGAAAAACGCAAGGTTTCCATCCTTGGCACCATCCAGGAGCAGGGGAAACTGACGCCGCAGTTGCGGGAGCAAATCGAAAACTGCGTGGTGGCCAGTGAGTTGGAAGACCTTTACCTGCCGTATCGACCCAAACGCAAAACGCGGGCAACGGTGGCGGTGGCCAAAGGCCTGGAACCCCTGGCCAATCTGCTGTGGGAAAACAAAAGCCGCCATCCGGAGGCCGATGCTTCCAAATTTGTAAAAGGAGAGGTGGGTTCCGTGGAGGAAGCCCTGCAGGGCGCCCGGGACATCCTGGCCGAAAGAGTAAGCGAAGACGCCCATAACCGGGAAACCCTCCGGGGCATGTACCGGCAGCGCCGCGTCTGCTCCAAAGTGACCAAGGCCGGCCAGGAAAACCCCGAAGCCGCCAAATACCGCAGCTATTTCAGCTATTCCTATCCTATCGGCAAAATCCCTTCGCACAATTTGTTAGCCATGCTCCGGGCCCAGGAAGAAGGCTTCCTTCGCGTGGAGATCGACGCCGATGGGGAAAAGTGCGGGAACAAACTGTATTACAATTATTGCCAAGCCCACGGCTACCCTTCGCACACGCAGGTGCGTCAGGCGGTAGATGACGCCTGGAAACGCCTGTTGGACCCTTCCATCACCGGCGAAATCCTGCGCGAGGCCAAAGAAAAGGCCGATAAAGAGAGTATCCAGGTTTTCGGAGAGAATCTCCGTCAGCTGTTGCTGGCGCCTCCGGTGGGGCAGAAGCGCGTGATGGCCATCGACCCCGGCTTCCGCACCGGTTGCAAGGTGGTGTGCCTGGACCAGCAGGGCAATCTTTTGGCACACGACGTCATTTATCCGCATCCGCCCGTGGCCAAAAAGATGGACGCCATCATCAAGGTGGCCGATTTAGTGGATAAATACCAGATAGAGGTCATTGCCATCGGCAGCGGCACTGCCGGGCGTGAAACGGAGGATTTTGTGCGAAAGGTGGGCCTGCCGGAAGAAATCCGCATTTTCTCCGTGAGCGAGGATGGCGCCTCCGTGTATTCGGCCTCCGAAGTGGGCCGGGAAGAGTTCCCGGAATATGACGTTACGGTGCGCGGAGCGGTTTCCATCGGCCGGCGCCTTATGGATCCTTTGGCCGAACTGGTAAAAATCGACCCTAAATCTTTGGGCGTGGGGCAGTACCAGCACGACGTTGATCAGGGGCTCCTGAAGGAGAAACTGGACAATACGGTGGAAAGCTGCGTAAACAGCGTGGGTGTGGCGTTGAATACCGCCAGCCCTTATCTGTTGCAGTATGTGAGCGGCATCGGCCCGGCGCTTTCCAGGGCCATCACGGATTACAGGGCCCAGAACGGCAATTTCACCAGCCGCGAACAGCTCAAGAAGGTGCCGCGCCTGGGCGCCAAGGCCTTCCAGCAGTGCGCCGGATTCCTCCGCATTGCCGGGGCGGCCAACCCGTTGGACAATTCCGCCGTGCATCCGGAAGCCTACCATATCGTAGATAAAATGGCCAAAGACCTGGGCCTTCGCCCGCAGGAACTGGTTGGCAACGCCGATGCCTGCAAGCGCATCCAGGCCCAGCGCTATGTAGAGCAAGATTTCGGCCTGCCCACCGTAAACGATATCATCCAGGAGTTGCAGAAACCCGGACGCGATCCTCGGGAAGCGGCGCAGGAATTCGCCTTCGACAGCGATATCCGTGAGATCGATGACCTCAAACCCGGCATGGAACTCCCAGGCATCGTCACCAACCTCACGGCTTTCGGCGCATTTGTGGATATCGGCCTGCATGAAAATGGCCTCATCCACGCATCCCAGATGGGGCAGAAGGGCATGGCTGTTCCTTCCAAAGTGCTCAAGCTGCATCAGCACGTCAAGGTGCAGGTGCTGTCCATAGACTTGGAACGTAATCGCATAGGACTCAGATTAATTCAATAACACATGAAACGTTTCCTCTTAGTTTTGGCGCTTGTCGCCGCGTGCAGTTCACTCACTGCCAAGGAATACACGCTGGTTTCTCCGGACGGCCACCTCAGTGTGGCGGTGGATGCCGGAAAAACACTCACCTACAGCATCCAGCGGGACGGTCTGCTGCTCATCAAACCGTCTTGTCTGCAGATTACCCTGGCCGATGGCCGCCTCTGGGGCCCGGATACCCGCTTCACCAAGGCCGTCACCCGCACGGTGGATACCACGTTGGAGGCTCCGCTCTTCAAGCGGGCCACAGTGCGGGACCATTTCAATGAACTGGCCCTCGTGGCCAAGGATTTCCGCCTGGTTTTCCGCGCGTACGACGATGGCATCGCCTGGCGCTTCGAACCTGTGAAGCCTGTTACCGTAAAGGCCGAGGACATTTTGTTTACCTTCGCCGAAGACTGGACCGCCTATATCCCTTATGTAAATCAACATACGGAAAAGCTTGACAGTCAGTTCTTCAGCTCTCAGGAAGCCCATTACAACCACGAAAAAATCTCCGAGTGGAACAGTAAAAGGCTGGCTTTCCTGCCCATCACGGTGGATGCCCCCGACGGAATTAAGCTTTGCATAGTGGAGGCCGACCTGATCGACTATCCCGGCATGTACCTTTATAACGCTTATTCCGGCCAGTCGCTCAAGGGCGTTTTCGCTCCGGTTCCCTCCAGCTATGAGGCCGAAGATGGCAGCACCTTCCAGCGCATTATCACGGCCCGCAAGGACGTGATTGCGGAAAATGTGTCCGTGATGCCCTGGCGCGCCGTGATCGTGGCCAAGGAAGCCAAAGACCTGGCACAGAGCGACATGACCTGGCGCCTGGCCAGCCCCAATGCTATTGGCGATGTCTCCTGGATCAAGCCCGGCAAGGTGGCCTGGGACTGGTGGAACGGCTGGAATCTGTATGGCGTGGATTTCGAAACCGGCATCAATACGGAAACCTATAAGTATTATATCGATTTCGCAGCGTCCAAAGGCATTGAGTATATCGTGATGGACGAAGGCTGGGCCAAGAATACGGTGCTGAACATGAAGGAAACCCGTCCGGAGATCGACCTCCTGGAACTGGTGCGCTATGGCAAGGAAAAGGGTGTAGGCATCGTGCTGTGGACCATCGCCCGCCTGTTCGAGGACCAGATGGAGGAGCTCTGTGCCCAATATTCGGCCCTGGGCATCAAGGGATGGAAGATTGACTTCATGGACCACGACGACCAGAATATGGTGCATTTCTACCGGAATGCCGCCGCCGTTACGGCTAAGTACCACATGTTCGTGGATTTCCACGGAGCCTATAAGCCCGTGGGTATGTCGCGCACCTATCCCAACGTGCTCAACTACGAGGGCGTATACGGCCTGGAGAACATGAAATGGGGAAATCCGTCGGTGGATCAGGTTACCTACGACGTCACCATTCCTTTCACCCGCCTGGTGGCCGGTCCGGCCGATTACACCCAGGGTGCCATGCGCAATGCCAAGCGCGAGAACTACCGTCCGGTGGGCGACGAACCCATGTCACAGGGTACCCGCTGCCACCAACTGGCCGAATATATCATCTTCGACGCTCCGCTTTCCATGCTCTGCGATTCCCCCTCCAACTATCTGCGGGAGCCGGAGTGCACGGACTGGATTGCCGCCATTCCCACCGTTTGGGACGAAACAGTGGCCCTGGATGGCCAGATAGGGGAGTATGTGGTGATGGCCCGCCGCAAAGGCGATGTCTGGTATGTGGGAGCACTGAACAACTGGACGCCCCGCGATCTGGAAATCGACCTCAGCTTCCTGCCCACCGGCAAGGCCGTGGTGTTCCGGGACGGTGTGAATGCTCACAAAGCCGCCCGCGACTACAAGAAATGCGAAATGGAACTGAAGGGAGGGAAGGTTAAGATTCACCTTGCACCCGGAGGCGGTTGGGTGCTATCTTGCGGAAACGCAGGCCGATAACGCCCCAGAAGGCTTCGCCGAAGATGCCGCCACTCATTTTAGAGGTGCCCTTTTGCCGGTTGGTGAAAATGATGGGCACCTCTTTTATGGTGAATCCCAGCTTCCAGGCAGTGTATTTCATTTCAATCTGGAAGCCGTAGCCTTTCATTTTCACGGCATTAAGGTCCATGGTTTCCAGCACTTTACGCGAGTAGCAGACAAAGCCGGCGGTGGTGTCATACACGCGCATGCCCAGCACCATGCGTACATAGGCCGATGCAAAATAGGACATGAGGATGCGGCTCATGGGCCAGTCCACCACGCTTATGCCGTTGCAGTAACGCGAACCCACGGCTAAATCGGCCCCTTCCTTTGCGCAGGCTTTGTGCAGGCGCAGGAGATCCTGGGGGTTGTGCGAGAAATCGGCGTCCATCTCGAAGACATAGTCGTAGCCATGCTCCAGCGCCCATTGGAAACCGGTAAGGTAGGCCGTTCCCAGCCCCAACTTCCCGCTGCGCTCCAATAAATGTAACCTCTGGTTGGAGGCGGACTCCTTCTTTTGTATATCTTTTACGATGGATGCGGGTACGTAGTGCGAGTTGTCATCGATGACCAGGATGTGGAATGTGCCAGGGAGGGCGAACCCCGCGGCGATAATGTCGGCGATGTTCTCCTTTTCCTTATAGGTAGGGATGATGACTAACTTCTGGTCCATTCAACAAAGATAGTGTTTTTTTATAAGATAGACACCATCTTTTCCAGCCATAAGGCATCTGTGGCG
>CAMYWP010000060.1 GCA_947302825.1 uncultured Bacteroidales bacterium | reverse complement strand
TCATCGGCCTTGATTACATTCTTGGAAAGCTCCGGCTGACCGTATTCGAAGCTGGTATAGCTGAGGCCATAGCCGAAGGGATACAGCGGGCCTTGTTCGGCCAGGGCGAAATGGCGGGAATACTGGGAGTGCTTGTAGTTGTAAACGCACTGGATCTGTCCCACGTTGCGGGGGATGGTGACTGGCAGTTTTCCGGAGGGATTCACAGCACCCGTAAGGATTTCGGCAATGGCCGTTCCACCCATCTGACCGGGCTCCCAGGTGTTTACAATGGCGTTTACTGCGGGATTATAAGCTGCCCATTCCACGCCCAGGGCGCGTCCGCTCATCAGGAGCAGGAGGGTAGGACGACCCGTAGCCGCCACGGTTTCCAGCAGTTCCTGCTGCAGGCCGGGAAGGTCGATATTGTCGCGGTCGCAGTTCTCGCCGCAGGTGCGGCCGAAGGAGGAATAGCGCTGGGAATTGTCGCCCAGCACCAGAATATTCAGCTGGGCCTGGCGGGCGAGGGCCGTTGCCTGGGCAATGCCTGCCTTATCCACGCCGGTTACGCGCCCACCGAAGAACAAGGTGTCGATGCGGGCCGAAGGGAAGGCATCGCGTAGTCCTTCGTAAACGGTGACCACGTCTTCATCGGCTTGGGGTACCACCCAATCGCCCAAAAGGGTCTGACTGTCGGCATTGGGCCCGCAAAGGAAGATGCGGCTATAGTTTTTCAGAGGCAGCAGGCCGTCGTTTTTCAGGAGAACGATGCTTTCGCGAGCCGCTTCCAGGGCCGTTTCGCGGTGCTGGGGATTGGCGGCAAAGCCTCTTTCGGAAGGAAGGGGAGGGATGGGCGCTTCAAAAAGGCCGATTGCGAATTTGGCCGTCAGGATCTTCCCGGCGGCTTCATCAATGCGCCGGACGGGGATGCGCCCGCTTTTGACGCCCTCCAGTACCGTTTCGAAGTAATTGTCCCCCTGCATGTGCATGTCAATCCCGGACTCCACCGAAACCAGGAAAGCTTCTTCTTCGCTGGGTACCAGGTGGTGCATACTGTGCAGGCGCTCGATGTCCATCCAGTCGCTCACCACAAAGCCCTCGAAGCCCAGTTCATCGCGCAGAATATCCTGCACCAACCAGGAATTAGCGTGGCAGGGAATGCCATTCAGTTCGTTATGTGCGGTCATCACCGTGGCCACGTCAGCCTCTTCCACGGCCACTTTGAAGGGCGGGAGATACAGTTCCCGCATCTTACGCTCGCTCATGTCCATGGGGGCGGCGTTAAGGCCGCCGGCAGGTTCTCCGCCGCCAATCAGGTGCTTGGCACAGGCCAATACCTTGCCTTCTCCCAGCTGACCGTCCCGGCCCTGGAAGCCCCAAATCTCATATTTACCCATCTGGGAAACCAGCCAGGGATCTTCCCCGAAACATTCACCCATCCGGCCCCAGCGGGCGTCGCGGGCCACGTCCAGGTTGGGTGCAAAAGTCCAGTACATACCCGTCTGGCGCATTTCTTCGGCGGTTTCGGCCCCAATCTTTTCCATGAGTTCGGGCCGGAAGGTGGAAGCCAGGCCGATATTTCCGGGATACACCGTGCAGCCCGCGCGCAAACCGTTTCCGTGGATGGCGTCAATGCCCATGAGCAGGGGAATGCCCAGCCTGGATTCGGAAGCCAGAACCTGCAACTGATGCGCTTCTTCACCGGTGAGCACGTGCAAAAACGCACCCACCTTGCCATCACGGATTCGCTGCGCCAGTTCGGGATTTCCCAGGTTTTCGTCCGAAGCGTCGATATTCTTGTAAGGCGAACCCTGATCCGGCGGCACGTAGCAGGGACCCACATATTGGCACATCTGGCCGATTTTCTCTTCCAGCGTCATCTCCTTCAAAAGGAGCGCAGCCCGTTTTTCGGCGGGCAGGGAAACATCGTGCCAGTCCTCGGCCGAGCAGGCGGCGAGGCTAAGGAAAGCGGCAAACAGAAGGACTTTTTTCATTATAGCTGGACCGTCAGGGTTAGTGTATCGTGGATGGAAACTGATCCGGCATCGGCCTTAAGCATGTTGTCTTCCCATACCCAGCCTTGGAGCGCTTTTCCGTTCAGACTTACTTTCTTAGGCCTGGAAAGGCAGCGCAGTTCAAAGCTATAATTACGGTTTTCCGGCAGGCCCTGATAGGTGCCCTGAACCGGATGGACCTTCACGGTGATGTCGCGGCCTTTTTCGGAGCACTCGAAGAGGGTGGAGCAGACGGCGCCTTCTTCATAGGCGTAGCTCTCACCGTCATCGTCGTACATAGTGAAGCTGGTGTTCCCGTGGGGATACACCTTCAGGATGAAATCCGTCTGGGGCGACGAGCCGATGAAATCCACCACCGGACGGGTGGGGACGATGGCGCCGTTGCGTACGAACAGCTGGCCGGCCCGGTTCACCGGAAGTTCGCGGGAAATGGTTTCCCCGTGGCTGTTCACCAGTTCGCCCGTCCACACGTTGATCCATTCTCCGGCGGGCAGGTAAATGTCGTTGGAGAAGGCGCTTACGCAATACTGTTTGCCAAACATATACTGGAATACCATGTCGTCGCAGTTGCGGTCGTCGGGGAATTCCAGCGGCATGGATCGCACCATGGGCATGCCGGTAAGCATGCCTTCCAGGGCATTGGAATAGATGTACGGAAGGAAAGCGTAGCGCAGGCTGATGTAGAACTTGTACATCTCCTTCTCTACGCCATAATAGTAGAAGGGATGCATCATACTGAACCAGCTGTTGATCTGCAGCCAGGGGAGGAAGACGCCGAAGTGCAGACCGGGCATTTCCTGCTCCCGGGGAACACTCATCACGTCACAGCTCATATTCATAAAGCCGGAGTTGCCCAGGTTATGCTGGTCGAAGAGGGCCACGATGCCGCCGCCGTTGTCGCCGCTCTGGGCAGCGCTCCAGTGCTGGCTGCCGGCCCAGCCGCCGCAGTAATGGTGCCAGCTGCGCCGGCCGGTATGGCGGCGCGTCATCTGCGCAATCTGCTTGGGCATGAGCACCTGGCTGATGTTGTGCATCTCGTCATCGCCATGTCCGTTGTAATATTTCCAGGTGGGATGGGCGTCGATGGTACGGGCAGGATCCAATTTGAAACCTTCCACACCCATGTCCATGAAGGTGGTCAGGTGGTTGGGCCAGTGCTCCAGGCCGGAAGTGTCGCGGCCTTCGCGCACGGCGATCAGGTCTTCCTCAATGATGCTGGCGTCGTACTCCTCACACAGCCACAGGCCCAGGCGGATGCCCATACTGCGGAGTTTGCCCACGAACAGGCGCGGATAGAACTTCTTGGGCATCTGGTCCTGCACCCAGTAAGGTTCGGGGGAGAAACGGTCGTAGTTCCACTTCTTCTGGGTGGAGAAATCGTAACGTTTGGCCATCCACTGCGGTTCCAGCCAGAAAAGGTCCACCGGAACGCCCATATCGCGGAAATGGGCGGCGTCGTTCAGGATGGCCCACTGGTCTTCCCGCATGTTGGGGCCGAAGGCAAAGCCGTAGGCCCAGCGGGGCAGCACATAGCTGCGGCCGGTAATCTGGGTATAGAGGTTCAGGACGGAGGGCATATCGGAGCCCAGCATCAGGTAGAAATCGGCCTCGTCGAAGGTGTTGTAGATGTTGAAAACATCGGCCTGGGTGCAGCCCACGTCAAAATGGCACTTGCGGGAGGTGTTGTTGTAGATGCCCCAGCCGCGGGAGCTCATCATGAAGGGCATGGGAATCTCCGTGTGCTGGTAGGTGGTCCACATACGCAGCAATTCGCCGCGGTGCTGGATATGCTCGCGGGAGGTGCTTCCACCGCCGTAAAAACGCTCCCCGTCCTCCAGAGTCAGGCTGATAGCGCTGGCCTTGGCAGGGTCTCCGGCATCTAAGCGGGCACCCCCGGATAGTTTCCCTTCATCATCGCCGATAATACCGTTGTTCACGGGTACGTGCAGGGACGCGAATTTCTCGTTGATGGTATCGGCCAAAGCGTTCACTGGTGCACTTCCCGCGGGGAGATAGCAAATCTTGCGCACCACTTCGCGGCCATTGGCATCCTGGAAGGTAAGGCTGCCGTCTTGGGTGGAAACGGTCAGGCTGCCCTTGGCGGTTTTGAAAACGTAGGCATCCGGGCGCTGCTCCAGGGAGTAATCCACCGCGGGCCAATCCGTGCGGACAACCCCGTAGCGGTTCATCAGGGACTCAGTAAAGGTCTCGCGGGGCGAGATCTGCACGTGAAAAATGCCGTCGGCGCATACTTCCACCCCCAGGGTGGGACCTCCCGGAATGGGTACTTTTTGAACCGGATTGGCGATTACACTAAGGCACGTTGCGAGCAACAGGGCTGCGAAGAAAGCAAGTTTTCGGGTCATTTCTTATTTCTTTGACTATCTTGTGTTTGGGCATTTCCAAAGGGGCATTCATAAAGGCCGGAAGGTTGTAGGAATCCATCAGGCGCTTGTAATAGGCATTGGGGTCTTGCTGGGGTAGCAGGAAGGGTTTCGCGGCCACACCGTTTTCATCGATATAGGTGAAGTACGGGCGTGTGTACAGGCCGTCGCCCCGGCGGCTGCTGAATACCATCCAGCGGCCGTTGCTGCTCCAACTGTGGAAGCTGTCCGTGTCGGGGGAGTTGGCCGCTTCCAGAGGCCATTTCTCCAGCGTCTCCAGATCCAGCATCCACAGGTCTGCATCGTGGTGCCAGATGGAGAAATTCCCGTAACCGTGACGGGTGAAGCAGAGGAAACGTCCGTCGGGAGAAACGCGCGGGAACGAGACGCTGTGCCCTTCGGCCGGGGCGTCGTAAAGGCATTCCAATTCCTCTCCAAAGCTCATATCCTCGGGATTAAAAGCGATGCGATACAGGCCGTACCGCACTTCCCGGTGCTCCTTGGGCATTTCGGCCACTGCCTGGGCCGAACAGAAATAGAGCCATTTCCCGTCGGGGGAGAAAGTAGGGAAGGTCTCGAAGCGGTCCTCGCGCTTGGTGAGGGGGCTCCACGCGATCTCATGCTTGCGCACGTCGTACACCACCACGTCGGAGGCTTGGTCGTACACCTCGATGCGGTTGGGATCGTGGTTATAGAATGCCTGCAGGGTCTTGTTGACGGAAAAGGCGATGTAGTTCTCGCTGGGATGCCAGTAAGGATACACCAGGGCGCTGATGGTGGAATCCGTCTTGGTGTTCAGCTTCTCTATGTGGTCTCCGTCGATGAGCATGGTACCGCCAAAGGCCGCCCGCACATGGAAGACGCTCTTGGAAGGGTTGCCGCCTGCCGTGGTGTGGCAGTTCATGCAGTTTCCACCCGTGAGGTCGTTGGTGAGGATGGCCTCCTGCCCATAATCGGTGAGGTTCCGCTGATAAATCCCCATCTTCTGCCAGCCCTGATACCCGGGAGGGATGAGCCGATAAGACAGGTAAGGGTCGATTTCTTCCTTAACAGTGAGGGTGAAAGGCCGATAGGCTTTCCAGGCGCCGTCCTGCTGTACCAGCACGGTCATTTCCACCTGGTCTTTCTCCATCAGCTTCTTCCAAAGGCGCGGGCTAAAGGAGAACAGGCCATTCTTGCCGCGGATGGTTTGCCCGTCCACCTGCAGGGCGCAGGGCTCACTACCGGTGTAGGAGAAATTGAGCGGAGCTATGTTGCGGGGCACCGTGACAAAGCTGTAGTCCGGCTCAATGGGCGGGAGACTGTCGAGAGTCCCGGAGGGTTCAATGGCTCCGGAACATGCGCAGAACAAGAAGGCTCCGGACAAGAGGATATAGATTAGCTTTCTCATATCTGCTTGTACAACAAATAATACCAATAGGAAGACTTGTAACCTTTGGGCGCCTTGCCGCCGCTCTTGACGCTGGCATCCTGGAATTGCTGGAAGCGCTGGAAGGTCTCTTCCGTAACGCCGTGCATCCGGCACCAGTCCGGTCCAAGGACATCGGCCCCGCTTACGTTGCGCGTGTATTCGCTGTAGAACAGCACGGCTTCCTGCACCGGAGCGGGCAGCGAAAGCAGTCCGGGCAGCCCGTAATAGCGGGAAACCACCCCCGTAACCGACTTGATATCCTTGGCCAGCAGCAGATAAGCGAGCGCATATTCCATACCCCGGCTGTTGCCCGGATTGGCGTCTATTACCCGCATCAGTTCGTCCAGGGGGCTCTCAAACATAGAGAAGCCCTCCAGCTTGGGCCAGCTGCGCCGTCCGTTCCCCAGTAAAGGGTCGGCCTCTACGGCTTCGTCGTTATAGAGGAAATGCTTTTGCTCCTGGGCCCATTTGCGGTAGTGGGGGGCTTTCTCCAGGAGGGAGAGGTATTTATCGGCCACGCCGTAGGCGCCCCGCATCAGTTCCACCTGGGCGTTGATCTTGAGCATAGCGGGGCAGAAGCCCTCTGTGGAGTAAAGGGTGTTGAAGGCCACGTCCTGGGCCGCCGCCATATTGCCCATGGCGAACATGATATGGGCCTGGGAGGTTTCCACGCCGCGGTCGTCGCTCATCTTGATGAGTCCGTCGGGGCCGCGTTGGTCGTACTGGAACATCTGGTCCAGCAGCGTCCCTTTCCAGGCCAGGGCCAGATTGAGGTACTGGGCCGTATGGGGAATCCATTCATTTTGGAGGCAGGCCTTGATCAGGCCGTCCCAATCCTCATTTACCGTGTAATACTCGTATTCGTAGGTGAGTCCGGGCTGGCGGTCTTCGGCCTTTTTAGCCAGACGAAAGGCCGGAGTCAGACAGATGGCCAGCATGGCTGTACCCACGGCAAATGCGGATTGTTTCTTCCATCCTGGGCCTTTCACCAGGCAACATCCCAGCACCGTAAGGGGCAGCAGCACCCAGGGAATCCAGTGCGCGGCAGGCATGGAGGCGTCCAGGTCGTAATAAAAGCTTGGCGTCCAAGCCACTTCCAGCGTAGGTACCCAGCCCAGCAGCCAGGCTCCCAGGCCGCATAAAAGCGCTACGGGAAGCAAAACAGCCGAAGCCCATTCCTTCTTCCATAGGCCGATGATGGCGGCGCAGAGGGCAAACAGCAGGGCGGCGGGACCGGCGGCCAGGTACACGATAACCGTGAGCAGGATGCCCCAGACCCATTTATAACTACGTATGCGCGTGTACGCGTACAAAGCAGCCAGAGCAATGAGCCAGGCCGTAAGCTCGCTGAAATGCATGGCATTCTCAGAGAGGGATGCGGCCAGGAAAACGAAGGGGATTAAGCAAAGCGGAAGGAGCTGCCATTGGGTGCGCTTTTCCCGGAGCGAGACCCACAGCAGCCAGGCGCCCAGGCCCAACAGGCCCAGCGTAATCACCAAAGCCAGGATGGGGCTCCAGAAAAACTGGACAAAGAACCGACCCGAAAGCGTAGCGAGGCCTCCCACGGTGCATAGGGTCTGCACCAGGAAGGTCTTGTCGTACAGGAACAACTGCTGCTGTTCACGGAAGGCTAATGCGAAACGGTCCATCATAGGTCTTCCTGATCTATTAAGGTGGCAGTGGAAGAGTAGTAGGCGTAGGCTTTCTGGGCGTCCCGCTGGTAATCAGCTTTTGTCTTCTGGATGTCTTCCGGGGTCATCTCGGGACTGCCCGACAGTTTCTCTGCGTAAACGGGGTGGCCGTAGGCGTGGCTCAGGACCATATCCTGCAGGAAGACGTACCGTACCGGGAAACTGTATCCATCGGCCTTGGGCGCTTTGGCTACGGCCGTACAATGGATGATACAAAGGCTGTCGCAGGAATAGAGAATTTCCGGGGAGACAATCTCTGCGCCACCCTGGAGGCCCAGGTCTTCCACCATGGCCTGCTCCAGCGCCTTGGGAAGGCGGGCGAAGGCGACATCTTTCAATTCGGGCGTGGGGGAGGAACATGCCAGCGCAAGGGCCAGCAACGCGACAGAGAGCAGCGGAATAATCCTTTTCATGCCAATAAAAATTTGACGTTTTTATCTTTATCAAAGATAATCCTTTTTTGAACAATAAAAAAATCGGCCCCCGATTTTGGGGGCCGAAATCTGAGAAAACTGTCAAGGCTTATTCGCCGTATCCGTAGTTCTGATCGATCTTCACGTCCTTGTTGGACTGGATGATCTGAATAGGAATAGGAAGGATATAGTTGTAAGGCTTGATATTCGGATAGTGGCGGGTCTTGCCCAGCGGGTCGGTATAGGCTTCGCGGCCACGTTCTTCGTTTTCGTAACCAATACCATACTTGCGGGTGCGCTCATACAGGGTATTGGAGGTGGTGTTGTTCTGCGTAGGATAGCACTCGGTTACGTAGGTGGCCTTCGGGTTGCAGCTCAGACGGCTCAGGGTGACCCAGCGCTGTTCCTCACCGAAGAGTTCACGTACGCGCTCGTCCAGGATGTACTTGATGTCCACGTCGTTGGCGGTGCAGGCCTTGGCGCCGGCACGGCTGCGGAGGACATTGATGTCGGCGGCGGCACCAGCCTTGTTGCCCTGGGCCAGGCGAGCCTCGGCGCGGAGCAGATAGGTTTCGGCGATACGGATCATGTACCAGTCGGTGTCGTAGTAGGCGTTACCGGAATCGAAGATGTGACGGTCGTCGGAGAACTTCCAGAAACGAGGAGTGATGTTGATGGTATCGGCTGCGGTTACGCTGTACAGACCGGCATCTACACGGGCCTGAACCTGCTTCTTAACCACGGACCACTTCTTTCCGGAAGGAGTATAAGGATCACGCTGGATCATGACCTCGCTTCCGCGGAAGTCGTTGGGGTCGTCCCAGATGGAACCGGAGGGGTCTCCGGCAGGACGGACCACCCATTCGGAGGGCAGCAGACCCAGACCGGTGGCGGCACCGTTACCCTGGGAACGGCAGGCGAGGGAGTCCGTCTTGGTGGAGAGGTTGTAAGCGAGTTTGCGACCGGTCATGTCATCACCGTCGACGGCTGCAGGAGGAGCACCGGCGCCAGCAGGCTCTACGCCCTTAGGGAAGGCCACGGCATCGGCCGTGAAGACGTAGTAGTTCTTGCCGTCGGAGCCCTTTCTCTGACCATTCTTACCACCCATGGGGATCCAAGGGGCGAAGGTGGATTCAAGCACGGGCTTGTGCATACGCCACCAGGAGTCACCGGAACCGCCCAGCGGCCAGTTGTCCACACCCACTTCGTAGTCGATCTGGGCTACCCAGATAGCTTCCAGGTTACCGGGATCGTTGGGGTTGGAGTCGGAGGCGAAGTCGCCCACCTTGGTCTTACCGGAAGAACGGAAGAGGTCCCAATAGGCACCCTGAGGAGCGGCGAGGGAGTTGCCGTAACGGTCTTTGGCCTGGTCGGCGCGGTTACCGAAACGGGTGGTCATGATCTGGTAGTTACCGTCAGTCTTGTCGATAACGCGGGTAGCGGCCTGTTCGGCCTTCTGGAACTCACCCAGGCAGAGATAGGTCTCAGCCAGATAGTGACCGGCAGCGGCCTTGGTGACCGTACCCATCAGACGAGGCTTGGACGGGAGGTTTTTCTCTGCATACTCGAAGTCGACGGCGAGTTTCTCCCAGGCTTCCTCGCGCGTGTTCATTACATAGTCGTAGCGGGCTTCCTGGGTCATGTGCTCGGCGTATACGCAGCGACCGAACATGCCCACGATAACGCGGAAGGCCCAGGCGCGGAGGAATACGGCTTCTGCACGGAGGTTGTTCTTAACCTCTTCGCTGGTGTATTCGATTTCGGGATGCTCGTCAATCATGTCCACCACGATGTTGGCACGGTTGGAGAGCTTGTACATGTATTCACCATAGTGACGGGCATAACCGCTGTCGGAGGTCATGAGGGTCCAGTTGGAGAACTGGGTGTTGGCACCGGTGGTGGAGAAAGTATCCAGACCCAGGCCGAAGAG
>CAMYWP010000059.1 GCA_947302825.1 uncultured Bacteroidales bacterium | reverse complement strand
ACCGCCACGGCATCCGACAGGTGTTCCGATGCCTTGTAGAACTCCCGGATATCACGGCCCGGACGCTCTACCCGGAACATTTTGTTGGATTTTCCCACATCAATCACGAACTGCCCCTGCATCAAATTGGCTCCGAATGTAATCTCCGGAGTCGCATAACCGTTTACTGACAGTATATAAGTCAGCAGAGAAGCATCCAACATGATATCCCGATGATTGGAGACGAACAGATAATTACCAGAGGCGTCCAAGTCGCGCACGCCCTCCGAGGTAAAGTCACTGCAAGTCTTCTCAATGATCCGGCCGATAGCGGACTTCATAATCTTTTGCTGGAATTCGTCCGCACTCACAATGCTCTCTATCTGCTTCCGCATGGCTTCCACATCTTCACCCGGATAGAGGAAGTCCATCACGGGCTGCAGCGCGGGATGCCGGGCTACCCGGCGCATGGCCTCCGGAATCTCGGTGTCATAATAGGGCCGGATATCGTCGAAACGGTTTAATTGGTTCAGGACGGCATTGCGCCCCAGGATGGCTTCGCAGGTGTTGATGGCCGTGAGCGTTACGCCGCAGAAACCATGGAGATTGCAGCATTGGCCGGTAAAGAAAAGGTTGGGGACCTTGGTAACCACAGGAAGCTGGCTAAGCTGCAGATTGCTGCAGTCTTTCGAAAAACCATACAGGGAACCCTCTTTCACCCCATAGAAATCGCGGATGGTCAGCGGCGATGCAGCGTTCACGGCCTCGATGCAGTCCTTGATGCCAGGATGGATCTCCTCCATGCAGCGGAGAAGCTTCTCCGTGCAAGCTTCCTTCCAGGCTTCATAATCGGCCCCCCTGTTACCTGAGGTGGTGTTTTCCCAACGTATTACACATTCCCAAGCCATGGGGGCAGTCACAATCATTTTGTCGGCGTATTCCCCCTGGCCGATCTCGGGCGGCGTCATGAAGAGGAAGCGGTTGGGCCAGTTCTCCGACTCTCCTAATTTCCACATCCCGTCGTAGCGGGAGATATAATACTGGTTGTGGTTAAAGAACTTGAATGAACGGGGCTTCAGTTTGATATTCAGGGTGAAAGCCGAATAGGAATTGGGCACTTCGTTCAGGCGGACCCTGTAGGCCTTAGGCAGGATTCTTTCGTCGTCCAACAGGGAAATGAAAGTACAGGGATGGATGGCGTTGATATAGATATCGGCCGAATAGGAATTTCCGCTTTCGGTGGTGACGCCGGTAATGACCTTCCCTTCACTATGTACGGCCTTCACCCCGTCGCCGGAGAAAACATGGCCTCCGTTTTCCTCGATGACCTCCCGCAGGGTTTCGGCAAAGAGGATGCTGCCGCCGGCGAAACGGCTAGAGCCGTCGATGTACAGAACGGAAATGAGAGCGTGTATATAGGCCGGTGTCACCTGGGCCCGCCCGCCATACAAGGCGTTCAAATAGGCCACCACGCTGCGCAGATGTTCATCCTGGATATATTGGGCGATAAAATCCGTGGCAGACATCTGGAACAGGTCAGAATGCACCTGCATGTAATCCGTCGAGGGTTTCAGGTAGAAAAGACCGATCTCATCAGCCAACTTGTAAAGTGCATCGACATAGGCCTTGAGTTGTTCACGCTGATGGGGAAAAGCCTCGCTCAAGGTGTCCACAAAGCGAGTGCGTCCCTGCGCAATACGATAAGTTTTCTGATCCTCAGAGAAGTAGATGCTGTCCATATGGTCCGAGTCCGTAGCCATCACCTGCACTTTGTCCCAGATGCCCAGATACTCGCAGATACGACGGATGTTCCCATCCTTCTGCATTCCACCGATGACATGCATACCGGTATCGAACAGGACCCCGAAGCGCCGGAAACTCTGAAGGCCTCCGCCGATGATGGCATTCTTTTCCAGCACAGTGACATCCAGCCCCTCCTTGGAGAGGATGGCACCGGTGAACAGGCCGCCAAGACCACCGCCAATGATGACTACGCTCTTGTTCATACTATCGTTTGCTCCACTTTGTCTGCTATTTCCGTATATCTTCTCTTGTAATATTTCCTTAGCCAGGAAGCTTGGGACTTGTAGTCGTCTCCCATCTGTTTAAGTTCTTCCGGAGAAATCCGTCCGTCCATCTCCAGGTGGATGGGCCAGCGCCGGAGGATGCTTCCGTGCTTGGGCAGCGCCCTACCCGCCCCATAGAGGACAACGGGAAGGATATCCACGTCCAGGTGTTCGGCCAGATAAAATGCCCCCAGATGGAAACGGCCGATGCTGCAGTCCAGGGAACGGGTGCTCTCCGGAAAAATGACGACGCTGTACCCTTTTTTCACCAGTTCGGCCAAGCGGGGCGTAAGGGTCTCCAATCCCCAGGACGCAGGGAGAAAATCGGCCTTATGGATGATGAAGCCGTAAAGCGGATTCTTCCACACCCAGTCGGCTGTGAGAAAGACCAGCTTGGGCGTCAAGGCCAGCATGGGCAGCAGATCCAGATGAGACTGATGGTTGCAGGTGATGATGGCTGGACGGCTGAAATCCTCCTCCCCGTTTCTCGTCAGGGTGAAAGGATTCCCCACCCATCCGAACAAGCGGGTGCCCAAATGGGACAGGCGGCAGATCATGCGGTGCAACTTCTCCTCCTTTTCCTCCGTATCGGGGCCGATTTTCAAGAACACCCAAATATACGGCATAACCAGGAAGAGCATCGCAAACACGTAAAACAGGAAGACGAACAGGCTCTTGGCCGCTCTGAAAAGCCAGCGGAGCAGGGTCCGAGGCCAACCGTAAATGAGGGCGAGGATGCAAAGGAAAACGTTCAGCAGTGTAATCCTGGCGAAATCTGCGATGGGACGGAAATGCGATACCCGTTCTTCCATCGGAGGATAATAGACGCGCACGTCCTGGCTCACCAGGGGGATGCCCCGCCAGGCAGAGAAGACCAGCAGCGCTAACTCAGCCTCATAACGGGAGGTAAGCGGCCCCCGGATGCTCTTCAGGGGGTATAGCCGATATCCCGTCTGCGTATCCTTCAAAGGAATGAGGGTCTGCAGAAAGAACCAGAAATTGCTGAAGGCGTTGGCAAAACGGCTTCCCCTGCTGCGGACGGCATTTTTGAGTCCATTCCGGCATCCGACGATAAGCGCCCCGGGATTCCGTCGGCTGGCCTCCAGGAAGAGCGGAATGTCTTCTGGGTAATGCTGCCCGTCGGCGTCCAGGGTGATGGCATAGGCAAAACCGGCCTCCCTTGCCTGGCGGAAACCTTCCTTCAATGCACGCCCTTTCCCCTGATTCCGCGCCAAAACGATACAGCGGGGTTTTTCGGGCAAGGCTTCCAGCCGGGACAGGGTATCGTCGGTGCAACCATCCAGGACCACAAAGACATCCTGACAATAGGCCTGTGTCCGTGAAACCACATCGGCCACGGTTCCGGCATTGTTGTATGTCGGAATAATCACGCAGATTCCTCTGTTCCTGAGACCTATTTTACAGTCTTCCGGCATGTAAGCGACATCTTGGCCACGGGCTGGTCCCCGGTGGCAAATTCTATCTGGGCTTTGGTTTTGTCTTCGTTCTGTACCAAATGATGGACGTGTACTTCCACGGTCTGGCCTTCCGGATGCAGCACGTTTTTGAATTTAACATTCTTTATGGTATCCAGCTCCAGTTCACAGCCAACGGCATCCGAGAGCAGTTCCACACCCATTTGCAGCAGACATACGCCCGGAGTAATGGGCTCTCCGGGGAAATGCGCCTGATAGATGATATGCCCGGCATTCAGATGAATCCGGTAGAGAACACCCTCTTCGCCGCGGGAGATGTTGTCTATGAAGTAGAGGTTATTCTGAAAAGTCATAATGAATCTTACTGAATGTAATGGTTGTCACGTCTCCTGATGCTTCGTACAACTCGAAACGGGTAGCGTTCAGGCTGGTCTTGTCATAATATAAAAGCAGGCGGGACCACATTTTCTGCATCTCCCGCTTCTTGGGAATCAGGGTAACGATAAGGGTGTCGCCAGCCTCTTCAAACTGCGACTGGAAGTATTTTTCATCCGTAAGGGCGCTGCCCTCGATGTTGCCCACGATCATCCGCGTCATTTCCCTCATCATCCGGCCCTGATTTCCGGTCAGGGTTTCGGTACGGCCTTCCCGGATGATACTCACCTGTTCTCCCTCCGCAATAAAGGAAAGCGGGTTGGGCGTCAGGTACTGCCACTCCAGATAAGCAGGCCGGCGATAGGTCATGTGCCCCGTAGAGACAGCCGTATCGGCCAACAGGGACGACTCCTTCGTCTGGGTAAAGTCACAGTCCACGGCCTTCACCTTGGCACTGAAGGCCAGGATGGCTTCCCGTGCTTCCTGGGCGTCCAGCGTCAGGGCCGGAAGCAGCAGCAAGAGCATCAAGAGGATATGGAGGGGACGTCTAATCATTCTGTAAGGTATAAATCGCGCTTTCGGCTTGATATCGATGGGCTTGTTCCAGCGGAAATTCTTCGTCAAAAATGCACACAAGGACAGTACGGGCCTCGCCTTTCCGCAGCAGCATTTTCGCGTCCCGGATGGCCCAGAAGGCCGATTCATCTCCCTGGGAGTAGGTAATGTTATAACCTTGGCAGCCCGTCCGGATAGCAATGGCCGATGCGATGGTGTTGTGCGTACTCTGCATGAACAGCGTGGGCTTGAGGTGCTCCTCGTGATTGGCTATGATGTCTTCCAGGAAGAGCGTGCTGGTCTCGAACATTCCCCTGGAAGTAGCGGCGATGATGGCATCGGGCCGGTCGATACCGGCCTCTTTCAAGGCAGTATAGGCCGATAGCAGGCAGGCCTTCATCAGCTTGTCCATCCGCCGGGTTTCCATCGGCGATAGATACTCTTTTAGCTGGAGAAGCTGTTCGTCGTTGGAAATGACGCAACGGGAAGCCAGGGCAACCCGGGATGCATCGGCCAACTTAGTTTCGCCGGCCACTGGTGCGTGCTTGGCCAGGATGAGCGAAGAATCGTTTCCGCCGAAGCCGAAGGAATTGCACATCACGTATTTCAGGTCCACATCGGAACATCCCTGCGTGGGGATGACTCCGCCCGGAATGGGATGACTCCAGCCCAGGGAGGCCGGCACGAAGCCGTTCTGCATGGCCAGGATGCAGATGACCGTCTCCACGGAACCGGCGGCCGATGTGGTATGTCCGGTATAGGACTTGGTGCTGGACATGGGCGGCAGGCCATTACCGAATACCCTTTGGAAAGCAGTGCTCTCCGAGGCATCGTTGTCGGGTGTCCCTGTCCCGTGTGCATTGATATAGTCAATCTCGTCGGGGCCGATACCCGCCTGCAGCAGCGCTTCCGTCATGGCCAGGAAGGCTCCTTCACCGTTAGGAGAAGTAGCCGTCTGGTGGAAAGCGTCACAGCGGTTGGCATAACCGCTCACATAGGCCAGCGCATGGGATGCATCTTTCTCCAGCACCACAAAGGCAGCGCCTTCGCCCAGGTTCAGACCTGCGCGGGTATCGTCGAAGGGCCGGCATCTTTCCCGGTCCAGGATCATCAGGGTGTTGAATCCGTTCAAGTGGTATCGGCTCAGGGGCTCCGAGCCGCCGGCAATCACCAGATCGGCCTCATTGTTCTTCAGCATCTCGGCGCCCAGCATGATGGCGTTCAAGGCCGATGAACAGGCCGTGCAGATGGTGCAGCAACGGGCGTCGGAAAGACCCGCATACCGGGCGATTTCCTCCGTACTCCGGCCGCACTCGTTGCTATGAGGCAGATAGGGCAGGTCCGGATTCGTTTTCTGGAGCTCGTAGTACCGCTCCGTAACGTCCATCACGCCCACCGTAGTGCCGGAAATCAGCGCCACTCTCTTTCCCCCGACATCCCGTATCCCGGCCTGTTCCAGGGCTTCCCGTACGGCCAGCGCCCCCATGACGGAAGTCCGGCTCACAGGGGTATCAGACGTGATTCCCAGCGCCTGCATCATCTCGGCGGTGGACAGCTTGATCTCCCCGACGGGAATGTCTGTGTGGACCGATGAAAGATACTTCATCGGCCCGATGCCCGACTCTTTCCGCATCAGGGCATCCAGCACCTCCTGCCGGTTGTTGCCGATAGCACAGAGAATGCCCATGCCGCTTATGGAAACGACGCCGTTCATTACTTGGTCCTGTTCTTCTGGATATAGTCTGCTATACAGTTGATGCTCTTGAATACCGTCTGTCCTTCGGCGGGGCTCTTCAGTTTGATGCCGTAATTCTTGTCCAGTACCACAATGAGTTCCAGCGCATCGATGGAATCCAGGCCCATCCCCTCTCCGAAAAGGGGCGCGTCATTGTCTATGTCGTCCGGCGTCATTCCCTCCAGATTCAGCGCGTCGATAATCTGCAGTTTCAGTTTTTCAATCAACTCTTCCATTATATTAATCTTTGAATTTTAGTAGTTTAAGGCTAGCTTGGAACGTGTTTTCGTTCTCGCAGTCCACCCATCCGGTAATAAGGACGGAGGGCCTGGTGGCAGCCAGCGTAGCGGCCAGTATACTCTCCATGGTTTCCTCATCCCGCCCGGGCAGCATCACCAGCGTGGTCTCCCCTTTGATCCGGTGTGTCACGGCCATCTCTCCCAAGACCACATTGGGCAGAGTGTTGATGAAAATGGCCGGACTGGGATAGTACTCCCCCGGTTTTACGAAGGTGGACAGGTGCTTCCTGTCGGCCAGCACAGACCCGTTGAGCGTAAAGATGAGCAGGCCGGTTTCTTCCGGTGCATATCCCTCTGGTGCGTCCTTGACCAGCAGCCCGGTAGCCACATAGGCCAGGCGGCTGAAGAGATCCATTTTGAAAAAGCGCGAACCATCGGCCAGGGATTCTTTGAAAATCTCGGTCAGCAGGGCCGCGCCCTTGTTTTCCGGGCCGATTTCCACGCTTTTCACCGTCTCATATTGGGCCGATACCGGCGCGGCCACAGGAAGGGGGTCCCTGGCGTAGAGGATGGCGCCGTTGCAGCCGCCAAAAGCCGACTGCGTCTTCACAAAGGCATTCTTGTCTGTTTCCTGCAAGCAGGAACAGATCCTGATTTTTCCGCTGACACCCAACTCTTCGAATCCGCGCAGGGGAAGGACCATGCCTTCGTCCAGCGAACACAGGGTGAGGATGGTCTCCAGAATGCCGGATGCGCCGAAAGTATGGCCGAAGTGGGCTTTGTAAGCCGTGGTGGGGATAGTCCCCAACCCGGCGCTTTCGATGGCCTTGGACTCCATCTGGTCGTTGAACAGGGTGGCTGTACCGTGAGCCACCACACAGGCCAGGAGGTCTTTCCGTTCCGGAGGGACCACTTTCCGGATGGCCCGTGCCACTCCGTCTCCGGAAGGGATGGGGGCGCTTACATGATAGGCGTCGTTGTTCAGGCAGCCGTCCACGATGCGCCAGCCATCGGCTTGTCCGTCATCTTTTTTTAGCACCAGGGTGGCGGCGCCCTCGCCGATGTTCAGGCCCAGGCGCTCCATATCGAACGGCCTGCATTCCACGGGGGAAAGGGCCTTAAAGGAGTCGAAGCCGGCCAGGACGAAAGAGGAAAGTACATCGGAGCCACAAACCACCGCTGCATCGTAGGTGCCTGATTCAATGAGCCTTTGGGCCATCATCTGCGCGGTGGCGCCCGAGATACAGGCGTTGCTCACGGTAATGGGCGTACTCACGAAGCCCAGTGTGGTGGCTATCTTCTTCGCGGCCAGTCCTGGAGCCAGGTAAAGACCGTCTTTTTCAGGCGTCTCTCCCAATTCGCCGATGCCAGCCGTGGCGGTTCCCAGAATCAAGACCGTCCGGGGAGAAGAAACGGGGATGTCCGTATGACTCAGCGCTTCTTTGACCGAGCAGATAACCAGCGATTCATACCAACTGTATCCTTCAATTTGAATTTGTGTCCGGAGATCATCCGGGAAAATTCCCACGCAGAAATGCCCCGGCACCCCCAGGCAGCCATCCAGCTCCCGGAGGGCGCTTCTCCCCTGTCTCACGGCAGCATAATTATCGGCTGTCGTCAGGCCCAGGGGCGAGGTAATATTCGTAGAAACAATCCGGATCATAGCAGTCCCATTTCTTTTTTCCACTCCAAAAAGAAGGCCGGAGCATCCCAGAGGAGCTGGTAATCCCGGTCCATGAATACCTGCACGGAAGTGGCCTTGAGGAAGACTTCCCCATCGGCCACAATTTCATAATCGAAGATGAGCTTGGCTGCGGCGGTGGGCCGATAAGTGATACGGACCACGGGCTTCATTCCGTAGCGCAGAGGCTTATGGTAGCTGAAGTTCAGTTCCACGATGGGTGCGAAGATATTCTCTTCGATATATTTACCGTAGGACAGACCATAGCGGGCGCCAAAGGCCTCCCGGGCGTCTTCCAAATACGCGGCGTAGGAGCCGTGCCATACGACTCCCATCATATCCACCTCGCTGAACCTGATTTCAATTTCTTTTTCAGCGCAGAGTATGACCGCTTCCTTTTCCATCATTCCTTATTCTTAACGGCCAGTACAATCTGGGCGGAAGCAATGAGTTCTTCCTGGCACTTGACCGTTGCATTGGCCAAGGTCATCCCGAGCACTTCCTCCGTAACATCAACGGTAGTGGTAATCAGGGATCCCACCCGCGCCTTGCACGGATTCACAAAATCCTTGATGGAACCGATATATCCAATCTGTACCTCCTCCTGAAGGATATACTTATTGTAAAAGCCGATGCGGGCCGCGCAGGTTTCCGTGGTGGATGTCCCGAGTTCGAAATGGACCAGTTTCCCCACCATCACGAAAGGATCCTGCTGGGGAAGGACGGAATGGATGTCGATGGATCTGAGGAAATCCTCTGTAACGTCTGATAATTTCATGATGCCCAAAAATCGTAAAAATTAAACCACTGTGTGGGGTACTTCCGTACCATTCTCTCCAGTTCCGTCACGTAGGAAGCGGACAACTGGTCCATCTGCTCCTTTCGGGATGCGTCTTTGTCGTACTCAAGGGGCGTAAGGTAGATCCGGTATTTTCGCAGGCCTTCCTTCATCACATTCACGGAGAGCACTTCCACGCCGCGCATGGTGGCCACGCTGAAAGGTCCCTGCGGGAACTTTGCTTCCGCGCCCAGGAACATCCGCTTCAGGCATCGGCCCCCATCCATGTGACGATCCGTGGGAAAACTGACGATGTCTCCGTGGCACAAGGCCTGGTCTATCTCGAAGAGATGGCTCATATCGGCCTTCAGGGTAATCATGCTCACGTTGGTATGGACGAACATGCTGTTCCGGTTGTTCATCACGGATTCCTTTTCGAAGGAATAGACAATAGGATGAATCACTTTCCGTTCCGAATTCAGAGAGTATCCGGCAATCTCATAATTGCCGATATGGGAGCTGAACTGGACGAAGCCCTCTTCCTTCGCGGCCCATTCGTTAAAAAGATTCCTTCCGTCGATGGTGACGTCGAAGGATTTACTGGCATACATGCCAAAACGGTCAATGATCACCTGCGAAAAAAGGCAATGATTTCTGTAAGTGAGCCAACAGGACTTCAAAACAGGGTACTGCAGACGGGTATGGAAAAAAGAAAAAGCCGTCTTCCTACTGTGGTTGAAGAGTACGCAAAAAGGAACAACGAAGATGTCCGAGAACAGGTACAGCAGCCTTACGTTGGTAAAACGAAGGATGCGGATGAGATTCCTGTGCATCCATCCGTTACCATAGGTAGTCCCTTCCCACTCCCGCTCGGCCATAAACTACTTAACCTTCGTTTCGATGTAATCGCAGAACTTGGAGAGCGTGTCGATGCCGACCATCTCCTCCTGCTTGATCTTAAATCCGAACTTGTTGTTCACAAGCACGACGATATCCACAAAGTCCAGGCTG
>CAMYWP010000058.1 GCA_947302825.1 uncultured Bacteroidales bacterium | reverse complement strand
TACGAAACGGAGGTTGGCACGGGTCAGTTTTTCCAGAGCCTCCTGGTCACCTTTACGGATGCGCTGGGCCAGTTCCACTTCTTCATCGGGTGTCACGAGTTCCTCGCGGCCGATTTCCTGCAGGTACTTGTCCAGCGACGCGCTCTCGCGGTTGGTGATGGACTTCGTGATTTTTAATTGCCTCATTGTATACTATAAAAAATATCGGTCAGTCCTGTAAAGAACCGACCGATATAGTCTGGGTGGGATCGGCAGTTCTTTACTTGCCGAAGCCGAAGTAGAAGGAGCGGCCGTTCTTGTCTACACCTTCGATGTAGATGGCACGGGAAGCTTTCTTCGCTTTGGCGACGACATCTTCGGGTTTTGAAACAGCCTCACCGTTCACATAGGCGATTACACCGCCCTGCTTGGCGCCGGCCTCGGCCATCTTGCCGCTTTCCACGGAGACAATCTCCACGCCGGACTTCAGGCCCAAAGCCTTCAGGGTTTCCGGACTGGCAGCTTTCAGATGGGCACCGTAGAAGATGATGGAGCCGTCTAAATCGGCCTCCCCGTTCTGCTGGGCGGCGGCCTGGAACACCACGGTGGTCTCCAGTTCCTTGCCATCCCGGATGTAGCGGATCACCGCTTTGTCGCCGGGATGATAGCTGCCCACTTTGGCCTGCACGGACGATGCATCCGTAATCTTCTGACCATCAATGGCCACGATGACATCGTTCTTTTTCAGGCCAGCCTTCTCTGCGGCGCTTCCCTTCATAACCTCGTTAATATATACGCCGCTGATGGAAGAAAGTTTCATTTCATCGGCAAACTTTTTATCCACGGAGCCCATGGAAATGCCCAGGACGGCACGCTTTACACTGCCAAAGTCCATCAGGTCCTGCGCCACGCGCTTGACGATGTTCACGGGAACGGCGAAGGAATAACCCGTGTAAGAGCCGGTCTGGGAAACGATGGCGGTATTGATGCCCACCAGTTCGCCCTTCTTGTTCACCAGGGCGCCGCCGGAGTTGCCGGGGTTCACGGCCGCATCCGTCTGGATGAAGGATTCAATCTTGAATTCGCCGGAGTAGTCGGGCATGGAGCGGCCCTTGGCGCTCACGATGCCGGCGGTGATGGTGGAACGGAGCTGGGCGCCCAGCGGGGAGCCGATGGCCAGCACCCACTCGCCCAAGCGGAGGGCGTCACTGTCGCCCATGGGAATGGTGGGAAGACCGGTGGCGTCCACCTTGATGATGGCCACGTCCGTTGCAGGGTCCGTGCCCACCACGGTGGCTTCGTACTGCTGGTTGTTGTTCAGGGTTACCTGGATGGAGGTGGCGCCGTTCACCACGTGGTTGTTGGTGACAATATATCCGTCCGGGCGGATGATGACACCGGAACCGCTGCCTTTTTGCTCACGTTGCTGGGGCAGGCCGTATTCATCGCCGAAGAAGAAGCGGAAGAAAGGGTCGATGCTCTGGTACTGCTGGCGGCTCTGGACGGTCACCTCTACATAGACCACGGCCTCCACGGCACTTTCGGCCGCGTAGGTAAAGTCCGGATAGTCCGTGTCTGCCAAATTGACAGTACGGTATTCCACGGCGTTGCCGTCGGCGTCTCTTACTACAGAAGTTTGCGGGGCAGGTTCGGTTGCTTTTACTACACCATAGGCCGTTAATCCACCGGCCAATACGGAAAGCAACACGGTCAAGAATGTTTTTTTCATACTTATAGATTTTTTGTCAATTTTTTCCGAGGGACAAAAAAACAAAAGCTATGCCATTTGACAGAAAATGATTATATTTGTGAACTGACACAGATAGATAAAAAAGACCCATAATATGAATCTGACTATTTCCAGCACCAATCTCCTCAAGGCCCTCATGGATGTGTCCAAGGCCATCCCGTCCAAGTCTCCCCTTCCCATCCTGGAGAACTTCCTCTTTGTGCTCAAAGACGGCCAATTGGAAATCACCGCATCGGACAGTGAACTCACCCTGCGCACCAGCATCCCGGTGGAAGGTCCCCAGGAAGACGGCTCCATCGCCGTGCCTGCCCGTCACATGACAGACCTCCTGAAAGAGCTGCCGGACCAGCCGGTGGGCCTCAAGACTTTATCGGACAGCTCCTTCGAGTGCAGCTGGGCCAACGGTAACTCCGTGCTCCCCTACTTCCCCGCCGAAGATTATCCGGAAATCAAATCCACCGGCGCCGATGCCCTGAAGGTTGTGTTCCCGGCCCAAAGCCTGGTGGACGGCATCCAGAGCACCGTCTATGCCACCGCCGACGACGAAATCCGTCCGGCCATGAACGGTATCTTCTTCGACATAGACCCGGAAAGCACCACGCTGGTAGCCTCAGATTCCCACAAGCTCATCTGCTACACCACCAAGGATGTCCAGGCATCTGAAAAAGCCTCCTTTATCCTGCACAAAAAGCCGGCGGGCGTGCTGCGCTCCATCATCGGCAAGGATGTAGAGAATGTGGAAATTGCCTTCGACAGCTCCACGGCCCAGTTCACCTTCGGCGTCACCACGCTTATCTGCCGCCTGGTGGTGGGCAAATATCCCAAATACCGGGACGTAATCCCCACCCAGAACGCCAATATCCTGCAAATTGACCGTCAGCTGCTGCTGAACACCGTCAAGCGTGTGGCCGTGTGCGCCAACAAGGCCTCCAACCATATCAAGTTCACCCTCAAGGAGGGTCAGCTGGAAATCAGCGCGCAGGATCTGGGCTTCGCCCTGGCCGCCTATGAAAAGATCAGCTGCAACTATGCAGGCGACGATCTGACCATCGGCTTCAAGAGCACCTTCCTCACGGAAATTCTGGCCAATATGGGTTGCAACGGTCTGGTGATCAAGTTTGCCGATGCCCGCCGCGCCGCCCTAATTCTCCCCGCAGAAGAAGAAGCAGAAAGCGAAAAAGTCTGCGGCATCTTAATGCCGATTATGATCCAATAGCCTCACGGCCATTGGATCCGTTTCACTCACGTTACCCCATCCCTAAATCCCTTCCCTCGGGGAAGGGACTTACTATCGCCCCGGAGGGGCTCAAAGTCATATGGAACTGAATCTACAAAGACCGTTGCTTTTTTTTGACATTGAAAGCACGGGGCTGAATATTGCCACGGATTGTATTTGTGAGCTTAGTTTTGTGAAGGTGTTTCCCGGTGGGGAAACGCGCATCAAGACTTGGCGTTTCAAGCCTTGGGACTATGTGGCCCAGCGGCAGTATCCCATTCATCCGCAGGCATCGGCCGTTAATGGCATCAAGGACGAAGACCTGGTGGGCTGTCCCCGTTTCTGTGACTGCGTGGACGAAGTGGCCCTCTGGCTCACCGACGCGGATCTGGCCGGCTTCAACAGCGCCAAATTCGACCTCCCCATGCTGGCCGAAGAGATTGAGCGCGTGCGCCTGTATCTGCACAAGGACATCGACCTGGACCTCCACGCAAAGCTGATGGTGGACGTCCAGAACATTTACCATTATATGGAGCCCCGCAACCTGAAAGCGGCCTATCGCTTCTACTGCGGCGGGGAAGATTTCGAGAACGCCCACACCGCCGAGGCCGATACCCTGGCCACCTATCAGGTGCTTAAGGGCCAGCTGGACATGTATCCGGACAAACTGAAGAACGACGTAGCGGCCCTGGCCACCGTGGCCGGCCGGCCGCGTACCGTGGACTATGCCGGTCGCCTGATTCTGAACGACGCCGGCGAGCCTGTGATCAGTTTCGGCAAGCACAAGGGCAAGACCGCCCGCGAGGTCTGGAAAACGGAACCGTCCTATTTCGCATGGATCGAAGGCGGCGACTTCACCCTGGATACCAAGCGCCAGTTCGCCCGCCTCAAGGCCCAGTACCAGAAGGAACGGAAGGAAGCGCTAAATCGGCCCGCCACCACAGACGAGCTGCAGGGACTGGCCGATAAATTCAACGGTCGGCTGTTCTAAGCTTCCGGAGACTTGATGAAGATCATGGCCATCAGCGGCAACGCTATGATGGCCATTGTTGCGCTGATGGGGAGGTAGATGCCGAAATTCACGTACTGCACCACCAGATAGGTAACCAGGAGCAGACCCACGCCCATGGCACTGCTGATGAGATAGTGCTTCCGGATGTCTGTATTCTTGCAGATGAGCCGGCTCAAATTGGGAACGCCCAGGGAAATGAAGCCGATAGGGCCGCAGATGCTCACCGCGCTGGTAACCAGGCACATGATAGCCAGCAGCAGCCACGCCTTGTGCGCGTTGGGAATCTCGATTTCCCCCTTGAAATGCCTGGTGAGCCTGACGGCCTGCCACAGCGCCACCCCCAGTCCCACGGCAAACAGCACCAGTGAGAATAGGATATCGGCCGATGTCACGCCATCCAGGCGGAAGTTGGCGGCACCCCACAGATAATACTTTTTCAGGAGGTCTCCGTTGGGCGCGTTGGTGACCACGATGGTGCCCAGCGAGCCGATGAAGGTGCCGAAAAGGATGCCGAAGGTGATGAGCTGCTGGGTGTTCACCTTGAGGGTGACGAAGAAGCAGATAAGCGTACAGATGAGCGTACATATGAAACTGCCCACCGTGAGGGAACACCAGCCGCTCATGGTGGCTGCGGCAGCGCCAAGACAAGCGGCGCTGCCCAGTCCCAGGCTGTAGACATCTCCCAGCTGATTGCGCCACAGGTACTGCATCTGGATGCCGCCTACCGGCAGCGCAATGCCGGAGAGTAATACGTATAATAGGCTAAGGATCATCTAGAAACGGAATTGGATGCCGGCCAGGAAGTTGATACCGGGCATGGGATAGCCGGTCACCACATCGTAGCGGTAGTTCAGGAGGTTCCTGCCGGTCACAAAAGCGCCCAAAGCCATTCCCTTCCCCAACTGGAAATCTTTGTTGAACGTGAGGTCCAGCGTTTCCCAGTTGGGCATTTTCCCGTTGGAGTCCCATCGGCCCATGCGTTGGTTCCACAGGAGGGCCAACGTCCAGCCCTTGAAGGCAGCCTCGGCGTTCACCACCAGGGTGTGACGGGCCACATACGGGATCTGCTGGTTAAAAGTATAGCTGTCGGGGGTCTTGTCCGGGGACTGCTGCCAGCCGTAGCGGGCATTCAGCGCAGCCCTCCAATTGCCTTTGGCAAAAACGAATCCCGCCTGGAGATCCACACCCGCGGCCTGCACCTTACCCACATTATACGGCAGCCAGACATACGGATCATCGGCCGAAGGAGCCGAAATAATCTTGTTGGTGAGCCAGTTGTAGTAGCCGTCGGCGCGGGCGCTGAGCGTCCAGGCGCCAAAGGAACGATGGAAATCGAGGCCCAGGTCACTCAGCCAGCCGTCTTCCGGTTTCAGGGCAGGATTGCCATAGCCGGGATAGTAGAGTTCATTGAAGGTGGGCGCGCGGTAGCCGCGGCGGCCGAAAGCCAGGATATCCAGGCCTTCCACCAGCTTTACACGCAAATCGGCCGAAGGAGAAAGAACATTCCAGGAAGCTCCGCTGGCATCCCATACGCCGTTGTACTCTCCGGCCAGGCGGAAGTTCACCCGGGCCGAACGGTAAGCGATGGCCGCAGCCGTGACTGTCTGGAATCGGTGACCATTATATACGTCACCGCTCATGCCGTCCAGGCTGGCATCGGCCGTCAGGGAAGCCGTCCAGTGCTCTCCCATCCGGAAGTAGTGGGAGCTGTTCAACTGGAAATCGGCCTGCTTATAGTTGCTGTCGCCCCATTCGCTCTGGTAATAGAGTTTGTCCAGGGCGGCCTTGCCGCTCAGATGCAGGGTATAGACCCGCGAGAACGACTTGCGGAAAACGGCCTGGGCCAGCATGTTGTTGTCGTACTGCCGGTCATTGGAAGGCCAGTCTACGGAACCGGGCGTACCCCGTGCAACGCTGTTGTAATACACTTTGGCGTGGAAGTCGCCGCCTTTCAGGAGGCCGAAGAGGTCCAAACCGCCGCGGAATTGTTTGAGGTCGTTGTTGGTGCGCAGGTTCCCGGTTTCCAGGGGGAAACTGCCCTGATACAGAACGGCACCCACATTAGCGGAAAGCGCCCAACGCTCTCCCAGGCGGAAGTTCACCCGGCCATAAGGCTGCCAGGTGCCGAAGGAACCACCCTGCAGACGCACCGCGCCCGACACTTTGCGGTTGTGGAAGACCGGACGGGCGGTCTGGAAAGAGAGGCTGTTCTGGGCATAGTCGGCTACCACCGTGCCCAGCGACTGGAGGTCCAGCATGCCTAAATCGGCCTGACCGGACTGGATGTTGCTCACCCGGACGCCATCCAGATAGATGGCCGTGTGGGCGCTGCCGAAGCCCCGGAGGCTGGCCGATTTAAGCCCGGCCACGCCGCCGTAGTCGCCCACGTACACACCCGGCAACTGGAGCAAGGTGGTGCTGACATCCTGATGATTACGAATGACAAGGGTATCCGTGCGGGATACCACCACGCCGCGATCGGCCACTACGGTCACGGCCTGCAGCGTATCCGGCTGGGCTGAAAGAAGCATGCCCGCCGTAAGCAGAAATGAAAATAACATAGCTTGCGCTTATACCGGAACCTGCCCCCGGGCCCCTACGTTAAACTTGACAAGGCAGGTCTTCTGACTGCTCCCGGCGCGGCGCCTTCTCGCATTGCTGCAATGACTTATTTGCCGGACCGTTAAGGAGTTCACAGCTGCGGGCACAGTTCCGGACTTTCACCGGCTTCCCTTTTGAGGCCTCCCCGGCACGGGGACGGCACACCATTGTCCGCTGCAAATTTACATAAAAGGGGCCGATTCCACAACCCCGCTCCGCGCCCGTGGAGCCAAGTGTTTATGAATGAGAAAGTTATGCAAAATCGATTACCCTGCGTAGAGTAATCAATTTTCAATAAGTTTCAGATTATCAGTTATTTATCTCCACACCACAACCGATAGGGATTGCGGAGCAGGTAAGAATTATAGTAGCGTTTGTCACCGGTGACCTCCTCCCCCAGCCATTCCGGCCTCTCGAACGGCTCCTCCGGGCTCTCCAGCTCAATCTCCGCCATCACCAGCCCCTCATTCTCCCCATAAAACTCATCCACTTCGAAATAGCGCTCGGTCGGGCATGGTGCTCCCGAAACCTTCGCCGCCCTCGGCGATAAGAGGGAGGGACCCGCCGGAGACAAGTTCTCGCAAGGCGAGGACGCAGGAAACGGTGGGAGGGACGAAGCGAAGCGGAGGGTTTCGGGAGTACTATGCCCGACCGGTACCACGTAGCGGGTTTTGTCGATGGCGCCGCCGCGGCAGAGGAGGAAGAGTTCTTCGGCTTCCTGGAGGGGAATTTCCCGTTCCCATTCGAAGCGGGAGATGCCATTCATCGAGGGTCCTTTGATAGTGAGGAAACCCTGGTTGTCGCGGATGCGGACCCGGACGGTGTTGCCGCCGTCGTGGGCAATATAGCCCTGCTTGATTCGGTAGGCCTTGACAGCCAATTGTTTATAGCTAGAATCCTTTACCAGGAATTTGCGCTCGGTTTCGATGTGCATATTACATGAGCCATTGGGACATATCCTTCCCGGCCGCTTCGCCTTCCCGGATTTGTGTGGAAGAAATGGTGATGAGCGGAGCATCCAGGAGGGTGATGCGGTAATTGGGATTCTCCCTGAGGAGGCGGGCCTTGGCATAGCCGCGGTGGTAGCCCTTGCGGGGATAGACCGCTACGCCATATTCCAGGAGGATGCGTTCGTGAAAGCGCCAGCCGCTGAAGCAGGCCAGATTATCGGCCCCGATGACCAGGGTGAAATCGTTTTCCGGCTCCCGTTCCTTGAGGGCATCCAGCGTGCGGATGGTATATTGCGGCGGGGTCATGTGCAGTTCAATGTCTTGCACCTCCACCTTCAGGTCTGGATGCCGGGCTACGGCTTCCACGGCGGCGTCGAAGCGCCCCTGACCGGCCGGCAGGCTGTGACGTTCCTTGAAGGGATTCTGCGGCGTCACCACCAGGTACACCAGATCGAAACCCGCTTCCTGGGTAAGGAAACGGATGATGGCCTCGTGCCCTTTATGGAGCGGATTGAAAGAACCGCTGTACACCGCAATCTTCATGCGGCAAATATACGGATTATTTTTCGTATCTTTGTTCAGTTACAATGTACCCTGCCTATGTCTGGTAAAGTTTTGATCTTCTCGGCCCCTTCCGGGTCCGGTAAAAGTACCATCGTGAGTCATCTCCTGTCCCTGCATCCGGAAATCGAATTCTCCGTATCGGCCACTTCCCGCCCCCCGCGCGGAACCGAACAGGACGGCGTGGAATATCTGTTTTATACGGCCGATGTCTTCCGCGCACTGTGGCCGATGGTAAATTCGTGGAATATGAGGAAGTGTACCCGGACCGCTTCTACGGCACCCTCAAGAGCGAAGTGAACCGCATCTGGGCCAAGGGGCATGTGATTATCTTCGACGTAGATGTGAAAGGCGGCGTCTCCCTTAAGAAATACTTCGGCGACCAAGCCCTTTCCGTATTTATCCAGGCGCCCTCCGTGGAAGAACTGCGCAAACGCCTGATTGCGCGCGCCACGGATACCCCGGAGGCCATCGAGACCCGCGTAGCCAAAGCCGCCGAGGAAATGACCTACGCCTCGCAGTTTGACACAGTCCAACGATAGTCTGCAGATAGCCTTGATTCAGGCCGAAAAACTTGTCCAACAATTTCTTGCAAAATGAAACGAATCCTAACCCTTCTCCTGCTGACCGCCAGCGTGGCGGCATCGGCCCAGAACGATGAAGCGCGTTTGCTGCGCTTCCCCGCCACCAACGGCACCGACGTAGTGTTCTCCTACGCCGGCGACCTGTGGACCGTCCCCATCCAGGGCGGCGAGGCCCATCGGCTCACCTCCCACATTGGCTATGAGATGTTTGCGCGCTATTCCCCGGACGGCAAAACCATCGCCTTTACCGGTGAATACGACGGCAACCGCGAAGTGTACCGCATCCCGGCCGAAGGCGGCGAACCCCTGCGCCTCACCTACACCGCCACCAATCCCCGCGACGACCTGGGCGACCGCATGGGTCCCAACAACATCGTGATGACCTGGAGCAAGGACGGAAAGCAGATTGTATTCCGTAACCGCACGGAAGACGGCTTTGCCGGACAGCTCTGGACCATTTCGCCCGACGGCGGCATGCCCACGCAGATTCCCCTGCCGGAAGGCGGCTGGTGCAGCTACTCCCCGGACGGCAAGAAAATGGCCTACAATCGCGTGATGCGCGAATTCCGCACCTGGAAATACTATCGCGGCGGTATGGCCGACGACATCTGGATCTACGATCCCAAGGCCAAGAAAGTGACCAATATCAGCAACAACGACGCCCAGGACATCTTCCCCATGTGGATCGGCGACGAGATTTTCTACGCCAGCGACCGCAACATGGTCATGAACCTGTTCGTGTATAACACCCGCACCGGCGCCACGGAAATGGTGACCCACTTCTCCGACTACGACGTAAAATTCCCCTCTACGGATGGCAAGATCATCGTTTTCGAGAACGGCGGCTGGCTGTACAAGCTGGATCCCAAGACCCGCGCCTGCACCAAGATTCCCGTTACATTAAGGGCCGATGACATCTACGGCCGCGCCGAACGCAAACAGCTCGCCGGCCAGGTGCGCCAGGCCAGCCTGGCACCCGACGGCTCCCGCGTGGTGGTCACCGCCCGCGGCGAAGTCTTCGACGTGCCCGTGGGCAAGGGCGTCACCCGCAACCTCACCCGCTCTTCCAACTCCAACGACCGCGACGCCTCCTGGAGCCCGGACGGCAAGTGGATTGCCTGGATCGGGGATGCTACCGGCGAAACGGAAATCTACCTGTATGACGTCAAGGGCGGCTTTGCCAAAAAACTCACCAGCGGGGCCGA
>CAMYWP010000057.1 GCA_947302825.1 uncultured Bacteroidales bacterium | reverse complement strand
GGGGTTGGTTCTTTTCTTTTTCATCACTATATCAGGTTAACCTTCTCAAACTTATAGCCCAGGCGGTTAAGCCAGATTGCCGCGCCGATCTTGTACATCACTTCAATGCTGATGAGGAAGAAGCGATAGGCTTCGGCCGTTCCGGGTTCGGCGCCGGATTTCATCAAAAAATGATAGGCTTCGGCCGATAAGGATTGCATGGAGGCAACGCTGTATCTGTTTTCTTTGAGGATGTTGGCGGTAATGTAATCGTCCATATCATCAAATCCTCTACCGCTCTGGAAGAAGCCGTATGGCACGTCTTTGTACTTCGGCCAATCATTATCCCAAAGGTGCGCAACGGCCATGCCCAGATAGCCGGCGCACGCCAGGCAGTACTCCGGGTAGCCGTTGAATTCCCTCACAGCTTCTGGATAAAAGGATGTAGCGTATCGCTGCCAGGCTTCTTCCAGGTCGGGCGTATTCAGCAAAATGCCTTTGAGATAACCGCTGTCAGTTGCGACTTCCAGCAGGTAGGCGGTAAGGTCCTCGCGATATTTTTCGATAGTGGTGCTCATATCGGCTGCAAATATACTCAAAATCCCAGCTGGGCCAGGAAGTGATGGATGATGTCCGGGCGGCAGACCAGGGGGAAAAGAAGGCCGTAAACAGCGCCCCAGAAGTGGGCGGTGTGGCCGATATTGTCCATGTTGCGTTTGGCCATGTACCAGCAGTACAGCAGATATAACGGGGCAAAGATGTAGCCGGGAACGGGAATGGGAATCAGGTAGATGTAGATGCCCATCTTCGGTTCAAAGAGGATGCTGGCAAAGAGGATGGCCGATACAGCTCCCGAGGCCCCCACAGCGCTATAATTCCAGTCGTTCTTATATTTGACCAAATCCCAGACAGTAGATACGGCAATGGCACTGACGTAGAGTACCACATAGAGAATAATCCCCAGCGTATCACCAAAAGCCAGAGCGAAATACTGCTCCACTACCCTGCCGAAGAAGAACAGGGTGAGCATATTGAAGAACAGGTGTCCCCATCCTCCGTGAACCACGCCGTATGTAAACATCCGATACCACTCCTTCCGGTGCCAGACTGAATAGGCATGAAAGAGCAGTTTGTTAGCATCGAGCGTTCCGTTGAAGCACAGGAAGCTCACCAGAGAGGTAATGACGATAAGGATGATGGTAACCATTTAAGAATCAATTAAGTAGATCGGCGGGGATGACGGGCATAGCACCTTTCTGGGTGCAGACGTAGGCCGAGATGCGGACGGCCAGCGCGTGAGCCTCCGGAATGGAAGCGCCATTGAGGTAACTGCCGATAAAGGCGCCGGTGAAGGAGTCCCCTGCTCCCACAGCGCTGATCACTTTGACTTTCGGCGTACCTTGGAAGCTATGGCCGCCTTTCCAAAGAACGATGCTGCCGTTGACGCCTTTGGTGAGAATGACCATCTGCAGGCCGTAGGCGCGCATCAGGCAGCGGCAGAGGACTTCCTCCCCCGCCATCTTGTAGCCGAAGAGTTGGGTGATGACGTACAGTTCGTCCTCGTTGAGTTTGAGGATATCGGCCCTACGAAGGCTTTCCCGGATGGTGGCTTTCGTGTAATAATGCTGGCGAAGGTTGATGTCGCAGATCTTGAGACAATCGGCCGGACAATGGTCCAAAAAGAGGCGGATGCTGGCACGGGATTCCCGTCCCCACTGCGCCAGGGAGCCGAAACAGACAGCCTTGGTTTCCGCAGCTATCGCGCGTAATTCGTCAGTGAAAGGGATATGGCTCCAGGCCACCCTGGTGTTGATGGTGTACACCGGGGCATTGGGGTTGCTCAGGTCCACATCCACCGTGCCGGTAGGATAAGGAACGCGGTCCAGGTGGTAAGGAAGGGCGTTTTGATCCAGTTCGGCAATAATGGCACTGCCCAGTTTATCGAAGCCAATCGCACTCAAGACCAACCCCTCATGGCCGAACTGCGCAGCGTGATAGGCAAAATTGGCTGGGGCACCGCCCAGGCGCTTCCCTTTCGGGAATAGATCCCACAGGACTTCTCCCAGTCCCACTACAAATTGGCTCATTGATCCGTATTCCGTTTAAGTCTACCAAATATAAGCATTTTCGATGAGAATACTTCCTTGTGAATCTGAAGAAAGGATTGTAGATTTGCAGTAGATAATGAATGTCTTTTTCCGGTCCTTGTTGATGGTAACGGGCGAAATGAGCCCGTACCTGTTATTGGGTTTCCTGATAGCAGGGATTCTTCATGTATTTGTACCCAGGAGTTTTTATAATCGGTTCCTTTCGCGTGACAACAAGTTTTCGGTCTTCTACGCCGCCCTGTTAGGCATTCCCCTGCCGCTTTGTTCCTGTGGCGTGATTCCTACGGCTATTGGCCTTAAGAACGAGAAGGCTTCCAACGGCGCCGTGGCTTCCTTCCTGATTGCCACACCCCAAACGGGAATTGACTCCATCCTGGCCACATTTTCCGTTTTAGGGCTGGGATTCGCCATTTTAAGGCCGATGGCTGCGCTGGTAACCGGCGTCTGCGGCGGATTGCTGGTGAACCGTCTGGTGCAGGAAGACGAGAATAACGGGCCGATGGAGAGTACCTGCCGCGTTGAAAGCGGGAACAAAGTGTGGCGCGTGCTGCGTTACGCTTATTTCGATATGATCCAGGACATCGGACTCCGGCTTCTTATCGGCCTCATAGTGGCGGCACTGATCCAGGTGTTGGTACCCGATGAGTTTTTTCTGCACTTCGGTTCCAATACACTGCTGCAGATGCTGGTCATTCTGCTAGTAGCCGTACCCATGTATATTTGTTCCACCGGCAGCATTCCGGTAGCTGCGGCGCTTATCATGAAGGGGCTTTCCCCCGGCGCAGCACTGGTGATGCTTATGGCCGGACCGACAGTCAATATGGCTTCCATCCTGGTGGTCCGGAAAGCTATGGGAAACCGATTCACATCCATCTATCTGCTGGTTATCGTGGGCTTCTCCATTCTGTTCGGCCTGCTGGTCAATGCTTTGGGAATCAACATCACTCCAATAACGGGTCAAGACGCCTGTTGTTCTGAAAAGACCATGATGCCCAGCCCGTTCAAACTTATCTGTTCCATAGTGTTAACGCTCTTTATCTTATTTGCCCTGATGATGAAACTGTTTAGCAAATTCTCCCACAAGGAGTCCGATCCTGATATGACCACCTATACCGTGGAGGGAATGCACTGCAGCCACTGCGAGGCCGCAGTTGTCCGCGCCGTTGAAAATGTTGCAGGCGTCCATTCAGCCAAAGCCAATGCTTCGCGGAACACGTTAACCATCAAGGGACCGGCAGAAGAAGCTGAATTGAAGGCAGCCGTAGAAAAAGCCGGATACACATTCAAAGGAAAGAAGTAAGTTACTTGACCGTATAGATCATTCTTAGGAACTCGGTGCCGAAAGCATGGCGGTGGTCTGCCGGCTCAAAGCCCATTGACTCATAGATGCAGATGAGGTGAGGCATTCTTGCATCGGCCACAAGGGCTATCTGTTTGAAGCCCTTAGAAAGGCCGATCTGTATGCCATCTTCCAAAAGGGCACGGCCGATACCCATGTGGCGGAAATCCGGGTGGACAGCCAGGGAGTCCAGATAGTACTCACCGGGATCCGTTTCGGGTTCATCGTTGCCGAACTTGGCGAAGAGATCCGGCAAAAATTCGCAGAAAGTCTTCACTTTCAATTCTTTATAGAACGCTCCCGGATAGGATAGCAAGGCGCCGGCAAGCTTTCCATCTACTTCGGCAACACGAGTCTGTCTATAGGTATAGAGCGTGTCTTCCCTACCCTCGCATATAACCAGATTCCTGAAGATATCAGAAACCTCATCGTTAAGCTGGTCCTCGAAATCGGCGAAGTGCATCCCGGCCAAAATACATTTTGCCAGGAAGGGCGCATCGGCCGGACAAGCATCACGGATATGATAGTCTATCGGCATTACACTTTGAGTATATCCCGGGAGTTAATGATTTCCACGCCTTGGAGGCCGGATTTGGCAAGGCCGATCATAGCGGCAGCGACAGCTTCTGTGGACATGGGGGTCCAAGAACGGAAAATACCGATAGCATTAAAAACCTTCAAAGCCACAATGCCCACTTTTTCACCAAAGCGGTCACTCCCCTTTCGGATCAAGGACGGCGGACGCAAGATAAAACAGCCTACGAAGCCAAGTTCCTGAACGGCATCGTCCAGCGCACCTTTCATCCTGGTATAGAACACTTTGGACTTGGAGTTCGCACCAACAGAAGAAACCAGAACGTAGATTTTGACGCCATTGGCTTTAGCAGTTTTGGCGGCCTCGTACTGATAAGTGTAATCCACTATCCATTGCGCTTCCCGGCTGCCGGCGGCCTTGATGGTAGTGCCCAGGCAGGAGAACAGGACATCGCCCTTCAGCCCATCGGCCCAGGTTTCCGGATGGTCAAAATCCACAACATGGACAAACAGTTTGGCCGATGATAACTTGACATCCCGGCGAACAAAGATGTCTACACGTTCAAAGGATTCGTCCGCCAGCAGTTGCTGAACCAAATCTTTACCAACTGCGCCGGTGGCGCCGATAACAAGAGCTTTCATCATTCTGTTCTTTGCCATCAAAGATAATCATTTCCCCTGAGAAATCGAATTCCCGGGAGCGCCAGAGCCCGTATTTGCTCCCGGGAATCAGTTTTTTCGCGTCCCGGGAGCGCTGGAGGCCTTTTTTGCTCCCGGCCCGCTCCATGCTGGACGATATGCTCAGGAATCCCCGGACCAACATCTACACGGTAGAAAAGGATGGCCTCAAAAAGCTCATCTTCCAAACGCCGTGGTACGATGGAGGGGAATACGCCGGATTCATGGAGCTATCCATCGTCCTCCCGGAAAACATCCCCAACCGGGTCAGGAAACCCAAGGCCGATTAAACAGGACTCCTTTTGACCCGATAAGTCTGTATCAGTACAGATACTACGATCAACGCAATGCCCAGCCAGAACGAAAAGTTCACCTCCCGGAGTTCACCAAATAGGACAGCCGCGATGGCAATGCTGTAGACAGGTTCCAGATTGTAAGCCAGATTTACGGTGAAAGCGGAAAGGGAACAAAGAGCCTGTAATTGGAACAAGAACGGAAGCACCGTAAACACAGAGCCCAGGAGCAGAATCCAAAGGCCGTCTTTCAAGTTCAAGGCAATGCTATCGGTCGGCATCAGATGCGTGTAGAATGGCATCAGGAGCGTTAGGAACAGGACGCCGCCAATCAGCTCATAAAGGAGCATGGTAGCACTGTCCTCCTCCGTTTTTCTGGCAACATTGATGTTCAAGATAGAGAAAAGGGAGTACAGGGCAGCCGATAAGAGTCCTAATGCAATGCCCAGACGATACCGCACGTCCAAACTGAAGATGAGCAGGACGCCGGTAATGGCAATGAAGCTGATAAACACTTCCACCCACGACAGTTTCTTCCGGTTGATAAGAGGGTCCAAAAGAGTAGTGAAGAAACAGGAAGTTGCTATGCAAGCCACGCCGATCGAGACATTAGAGGCTTGGATGCTGGCGTAGAAGGCCACCCAGTGAACGGCGAGGATGGCCCCGCAACCAGCTATCTGGGCAATGGATTTCCATCCGGTCCGATGAAGACGCTTCATTAAGGCTAGTACCAGAGCCAGAACCACTACGCTGACCATAATGCGATACCACACCAACGGGAGTCCGCTCAACGTAATCAGGCGTCCGAAGATACCCGTCCATCCGGCCAGAAATACTGCCGTATGAAGAAGGATCATAGGACGGGTTTCGTTGCTCATCTTTTGCCTTCAAAGATAGACATTTCCTGTGAGAAAACGAACCTTTGAGAGAAGCGACTCATTATAGATATAAATAAGTCAAATAAAATCACTATATTCGCATCTATCAATATAATACGCCGAAATGAAACTCATTAAGACAACCCTTATAGCACTGATGGCCATGACATCTTTGAATGGAATCGCCCAGGACCGGAGCCAGGCCGTTCTGGACAACATTTTCTCCCGTAAAAGCGTCCGTTCCTATACGGACCAGCCCGTTTCTCCCCAGCAAGTGGAGACTATCCTGAAAGCTGCCATGGCCGCCCCTTCCGGCATGAATGCCCAGGCCTGGCGGTTCGTGGTGGTCAGAGAGCAGGCTACCAAAGAAAAACTGGCTACCGGCTTCAACAAGATGATTGCCCAAGCTCCGGTAGTCATTGTAGTTTGCGGTAAGATCACCAATAAGCAGGGAGGTCCCAACAACAACTGGACGGCCGACTGTGCTGCAGCAACGGAAAATCTCCTGCTCACAGTAGAAGCTCTGGGCTTGGGAGCTGTCTGGACCGCCTGCTATCCCTATGATGACCGCATGAATCCGGCCATCGAAGCACTCGGCCTGCCGGACGACGTAAAACCTTACTGCATCGTTCCTATCGGCTATCCCGCCGGCAATGACAAGCCCAAAGACAAGTGGAAACCGGAGAACATTCATTACGATAAATGGTAAAATATGATACTCAAAGAGAATTACACCCTTTCCAATGGTGTCCAAATTCCTAAAGTAGGACTGGGCACCTGGCTTATTCCGGACAACGAGGCCGCTGCTGCCGTCAAGGCCGCTATCGATCTTGGCTACCGCCATATTGATTCCGCGCAGGCCTACGGCAATGAGCGCGGTGTGGGAGAAGGCGTACGCGCTGCCGGCATTCCCCGTGAAGAGATCTTCATCACCACCAAGGTGGCAGCAGAAATCAAAAACTATGAAGCGGCCGCCGCTTCCATCGACGAATCCCTTCGGAAACTGGGCATGGACTATGCCGATCTTATCATTATCCACTGCCCGCAGCCCTGGGCCGAATTCCGTGGCGCCAAGCGCTATTTCAAAGAGAATAAAGAGGTATGGAAGGCGCTGGAAGAGGCCTACGAAGCCGGCAAGGTGAAATCTATCGGCGTATCCAACTTCCTGGTGGACGATCTCCAGAATATCCTGGAAGACTGCCGTATCAAGCCCATGGTGAACCAGATCCTGCTGCACATCGGCGAAACTCCGCAGGACCTTCTTTCTTTCTGCAAGGAGCAGGACATCCTCGTCGAAGCCTACTCCCCCATCGCCCACGGGAAGGCGCTGCAGAACGCCGATATTGCCGCTTATGCCAAGCGATATGGAGTAACCATCCCCCAGTTCTGCATCCAGTATACGCTGCAACTGGGAACGGTTTCCCTTCCTAAATCGGCCAATCCGGAACATATCCAATCCAACGCCCAGCTGGACTTCACCATCTCCGACGAAGACATGGCCATCCTTTCCGGTATCGGCCAGAATTAATGGTAGAAAAGGAAGCCGATATAGACGCGCGGGCCGTGCGGCAGGAGTTTTGATTCGCTGAGGGCGCAAAGGTAGTCCACCTTGAGCGTCAGATGCATGGGTTTGGACACGATGAAGTCACAGCCCACAAAAGGATCTATGGCCATAAATCCCTGTTTGCGGTAGCGGGTTCCGTCGATGGGCGCCCAGGCCGATGCTGGCTCTTCAAACATCAGAAGCGTTGTCATGGCGCCGCCGCCAAGGGTGAGGCCTGCATAAGGCTGGAATTTGCCCAGAACCGTATAGACATCGGCCAAGACACCTCCCCAGCCGTATTTCAAATAGCTCCCGTTGCCCCGCTGCCTGAGCGTGGACAGGTAGCCCTCACCTCCCACACGGAAGTGCTCTCCCAGATGCAGACGGGCCACACCGCCGATGCCCATCGGGGCACCTTTCGCCGGATATCCAATAGCATCCAGATTGCCGGACAGAAAACCGGTATGGATCATCATACCCCCGTCAAAACCGCGAACCAGTTTCTTCTCCTGGGCCGATACAACTATCGTAAGCAAAAGGCTGACTACAGCCAGAGTAATCCTTCTCATAACTTTCCTTGCATTTCTTTTCTACGCCTCTCATAGTATTCGTGCCGCGCCGGATTCTCCGGAAACCAGCCACGGAGCACCCGCTTCTCCTGCGCAAACATTTCACCAATGCCCCACAGGCAGGAAAAAGCGAAGCCGCCGATAATGGTGGACACCGTATCGTTCCGCACTAAAAGGGACAACGCCGAGAACCCCAGCCCCGCCACAAGCCAGACCCACCAGCATTGCTTGCCCCAGTGATATTCCATCTTGATCACCGCCGGATGGCAGATACCAATGATCAGGAACACTGCTGCGCCAACTATGATTCCACTAAAGTTCATAAACCATTTCTCTTATAGATAAAACGTAATGCTGCAACAACCAGCATAGTCCCCAGCCCACTATAAAACGATGCAGTGAAGGATGCAGGAATGCCGGGAATGAATTTCAGCACAATTCCAAGGCATGTCATACAAATGACCAGAATCCATCCTCTAAGCGGGAAGGTTTGCCAGATGTTTGTTTTAGGGGGCAAAGATGCAATGCGGGCTGAGTACCTGTCCACGATACGTGAAAACATCAGATAGAATCCAGCGATGACTGCCGCAGTGATGAGCAACAGCCACCAGAGGTTATCCGGATCCATGGACATATAGGCACGAATCCCCTTGACACTGATAATGATTCCGGGGATGCCCCATATGAGGGCTGCGATCAGATATAGATTTGATTTCTTCATATCGGCCTTAATCCACTGCAAATATCGAAAAAAACAACGAGATATTTTAGGCCGATAAATGACGGAATTAGGATTATCCTTGCATCTTTTTTCGGAAGGCAGATGGCGTTATACCTGTCTCTTTTCTGAATAGGCGCGAAAAATAGGACTGATCTTCCACACCAACGGATACAGCGATGTCAATAACTGGAAGGTCTGTGGAGGAGAGAAGCCGCTTGGCACGCTGAATGCGGACGATGTCTATCCAGGCCCCTACGCTACGGCCGGTAGACTGCTTCACCAGACGGCTCAGATAGTTCTCACTGATGCCAGCCTGTTCGGCATAAAAAGCTATAGTACCCGGCATACGGTCCGGGTCAAAAACCAACTCCAGGAAAGAACTGACCGCTGCAGGAATGACAGCAGGAAGATTGGGCTTAATCCTCGAAAGAAGCAGGTCCAGGCCCTTCTCGACAAATACACTGTCTCCTTTCTCAAAGGAACTTGCAAGCATATTGAAGAGTTCCGCCATGAAGGTGCCTTCATCGAACCAGAAGCCTTGATGCAAGGGTGAAGACAGATAACGCAGCGGTTTGGAATCCGGAAGACTGGACGGAGCGAAACCGCCAGTATACCCGACAGCGTTTCGGTAATACCTGATGATAAACGGGTGTCGCTGAGGAATCAGAAGGATTTGTCCCGATTGACATAAAAATGGGATGCCGTCCACATCCACCAGCACTTCGCCAGAAGTTATATAAATGAAACCTACCAGCGGCAGCTGCGCCACCGGAGCCTCGGCCGGTTTGAAATAACCGGCAGTGTCCATCCTCCTGATGAAGAACTGTAACGACGAAAAGTCCGCATCCGGACTCCAGTGAGGCTTGGTATTCATTCCTTTTTGTTTCTTCGACTTCAAAGATACTGATTTTCTGAATAAAATATCATGTAGAAGTACTTGAATGTCATAGTATTTACTTTTTTTTGTATCTTCGTGATTGCAATGAGAAATTACAATGGAATAGAGCGTCCGGACTTCACCCCGGACATGATATCGGAATTGAAGGCCGATGAAGTGTTTGTGTTTGGAAGCAACCTTGCGGGTATGCACGGCGGCGGGGCGGCTTATGCAGCGTGGAAGAAGTTCGGTGCCATAATGGGCTGCGGGGTGGGCCTTCGGGGTCAAAGCTACGCCATACCCACGATGCAGGGTGGAGTAGAAACCATCAAGCCCTACGTGGACGATTTCATTGTTTTCGCCAAAGAGCATCCCGAATTGTACTTTTTCGTGACGCGCATCGGCTGCGGCATTGCCGGCTTCCGGGATAAAGAAATGAGGGTGACTAATAAGAGATTATTGGTCACCTTCTTTGTATTTATGTAAGAGGCT
>CAMYWP010000056.1 GCA_947302825.1 uncultured Bacteroidales bacterium | reverse complement strand
CGCGTGGATTTCCGCCAGCTCATCAAGGATTTTGCGGAAGAGTTCCATATCCGTGTGGAGATGAAACAGATCGGCGCCCGGCAGGAAGCCGGCCTTATCGGCGGTCTGGGCGTCTGCGGCCGGGAACTGTGCTGCGCCAACTACATTACGGAGTTCAAGTCCATCACCACATCGGCCGCCCGCACGCAGGATTTGTCGCTGAATCCGCAGAAACTGGCGGGTCAGTGCGGCAAGCTCAAATGCTGCCTCAACTACGAAGTGGCCGCCTATCTGGACGCCCATTCGCGTATCCCGCGGGTGAGCGAACCGCTGGAGTTCATGGACGGTCAGGCTTGGCTGGTAAAAACGGATATCCTGGCCGAAAAACTCTACTTCTCCTACGAGAAAGGCTCTCTGACTCAGACATATGCGTTATCGGCCGATGAAGTGCGGGAGGTCCAGGCAATGAACCGTCGCGGCGAGAAACCGGATACCCTTAAGCAGGACAGCGTCCCCGAGCCGGAATTCATCGATGCCGTGGGCGACGATGCCATCAACCGCTTCGATCCGGAAAAGAAAAAGAAGAAGCGCCGCAAGAGCCGCAACAAGGCCAAGCGCACCCCCAAGGCAGAGTAGTCCATGGGCCACGGAAAACTGAAAAAATTCGCCGAGAACGAGACCTTCCGCTGCCTCTTGCAGCCGGACGCCTCGCAGGTGCTCGCGGCCAAGGAGCCCGGCAGCAAGGCCCTCCGCCTGTGCGACCATCCCGTCAAAGGCCGCTGGGGGGCCGAAATGTTCGGCAACGACCATCCCATCGTGCTGGAACTGGGCTGCGGTAAGGGGGATTACACCATCGCCCTGGCCCTGCGCCATCCGGAGATCAATTATATCGGCGTGGATATCAAAGGTGCCCGCCTGTGGAAGGGTGCCAAGTACGCCACGGAAAATGCCTTGCCCAATGTGGCTTTCCTGCGAACGCGCATCGAATTCATCGAAGCTTTTTTCGGCCCAGGGGAAGTTTCCGAAATCTGGCTCACTTTCTCCGACCCGCAGCTCCGCGGCAGCGAGAACAGCCGTCTTTCCTCGCCCCTTTTCCTGGAACGCTACCGCCAATTCCTTCGGCCCGAAGGCATCATTCACCTGAAAACCGATTCCCGCTACCTCTACGAATACACCCAAGTTGTCTGCCAGGTGAACCACCTGCCCATCCTTTTCCAAAGTACTGACGTGTATCACGATACTGCTTGTCCGGAGGTGGTTACGCAGGTGCAGACGTTTTATGAGAAGATGTTTTTGGAGATGGGGCTGCCCATAACTTATATGGCGTTTACCATCGGCCATCAAGGGCCTTACGCTTTTCCCGGAGAGGCTTTCGACCACGAGTATTGGCTGGAGGCCGAGGGGCCGAGAAGAAGTTTTTCGCATCAGCCTGCCAAACGGGGATAATCCCCGTTTTTTTTGTTATCTTTGTACATTATGGCTAAATTGATTTACACGATGGGCGAAGTAGCGACGGAGCTGGGCGAAAATGCATCGGCCATCCGCTACTGGAGCAACTATTTCGAGAAATTCATCCGGCCCCAGCGCAATGCCAAGGGCAACCGGCTGTATCACGCCGACGATGTGGAAACCCTCAAGCAAATCCAGTATCTCCTGAAGAACCAGGGGCTCACGCTGGAGGGTGCCAAGCAACGCCTCACGGAGGACCGTCGCAGCGTGGACAAGCGGGTGAAGGCTATCGGCGTGCTCAAGGAAATCCGGGAGCAGCTGGTGCAAGTACGCAAGGCCTTATGACGGTAGGGGACATTACTGCCGTGCTGGAGCAATTCGCTCCGCTGGGCATCCAGGAACAGTGGGATAACAGCGGGCTGCTGATCGGCAGTCCGTCAGACCCCGTCAAGGCCGTCCTGGTGGGCTTCGACTGCACGCCCGAACTCATTGCGGAGGCAGTGGAGAAGGGCTGCGACATGGTGGTCACCCATCATCCGCTCATCTTCAAGGGGCTCAAGCGCATCAATGCCCAGGACCCTGTGGGGGCGGCCGTCATGCAGGCGGTGCGGAATGGCGTAGCGGTGTATGCGGCGCATACCACGGCCGACAAAGTGATAGCCGGCGTTAGCGGCGCCATGGCCCGTCGGCTGGCCCTGAAAAACGTGCAAATCCTGGTGCCGGAGGCCGATGAAAGCATTGGACTGGGCTGTCTCGGCGAATTTCCCACTCCCATGGACGGCCAGGAAGCCCTTCGATATGTGAAAGAACAATTCGGCCTGCACATGATCCGCAGTTCCAAGCCGCTGGAAACGCCCATCCGGAAAGTGGCCCTGCTGGGCGGCAGCGGCGGTTCGGAGGCTGATCTGGCCCGGGCCAAGGGCGCCCAGCTGTACATCACGGCCGATGTATCCTATCATCAGTTCTTTACGCCGGAAGGCTTTATGATTATGGATATCGGCCATTTCGAAAGCGAAGTGGAGATTGTGGACATATTATTGGCTCAGATACGGAAAAATTTTCCTACCTTTGCAAGTTACAAAAGTGCCGTACTGGACAGGAGCAACCCTGTCCACTACTTTGGGTTGTAAATAATAAATCGATTTATACTATTTATGGCAAGTACCAAGAAAACCCCCGCCGCCAGCAAAGTGGAGGCTCCCATCGACAACAGGGAGACTTTCGTTTCCCTGCAAAAGAACTTCGCGGATTCCGACATGCCCGTAGAGGAAAAACTGAAGACCCTCTACGAACTGCAGGCCGCGGATTCGGAGATTGACAAGATCATCCAGCTGCGCGGTGAGCTCCCCGCAGAGGTGAACGCCCTGGAGGGCGAAATCGCCACGCTCAAGGAGCGCAGCGCAGCCATCTCGGCCGTCATCGATCAGTTCAACCGCAACATCGCCGATGCCAAGCTCTCCATCGCGGAGCACGAAAGCGTGATTGAAAAATACCAGCGCCAGCTGGACACCATCCAGAACTCCCGCGAGTACGACTCCCTGAACAAGGAGATCGAAAACCAGGAGCTCCTGCGCCAGATCGATGAAAAGACCATCAACGATTCCCGTTATGAGATCGGTGCCAAGAAAGCCGAACTGGACGAGATCAAGGACCGCCTCACCATCCGCAATGAGGACCTGAAGGCCAAGAAGGCCGAACTGGAGACCATCGTGGAAGAGACCGCCAAGGAGGAAGCCGTGCTGCGTGAGCGCCGCGACGCCTGCGCCGCCAAGATCGACAACCGTACCATGAGCGCCTACGAGCGCATCCGCGCCAGCGTGAACAACCACCTGGCCGTGGTGGGCATCTACAACGGCGACTCCTGCGGAGGTTGCTTCAACACCATCACTCCCCAGCGCCGCGTGGAAATCGCCTCCAACCGCAAGCTCATCATCTGCGAGCACTGCGGCCGCATCATCATCAACCCGGATTTCGAGTAATAGACCTTTATGGCCGATAACTCCCGCAGAAAAAGCCGTTCGGCAGAGCCCCTGAACCTGGAGGCCCTGATGGGGAACAAACCCCCGCAGGCCCTGGACGTGGAAGAGGCTGTGCTGGGCGCCATGCTGGTGGAACCCGCCACCATCGACGAATCGATGGAGGAGCTTTCCGCCGCGTGCTTCTACGATCCCCAGCACCGCATGATCTTCGAGGCCATGAGCGAGCTGGTGAACGAGCACGTGAGCATAGACCTGGTGACCGTGAGCGAAAAGCTCCGCTCCAAAGGCAACCTGGAGATTGTCGGAGGCCCTGTTGTGCTGGCCAGCCTGTCCCAGAACATCGGCGCAGCCGCACACATCGAATATTACATCAAAATCCTCAAGCAGAAGACCATCCAGCGGGATCTGATCACCGCTTCGTATGAGATTCTGAAACAGTCGTTCGACGAGTCCACCAATGTGGACGACCTCATCGACAACGCCCAGACCAAGGTGTTCGCCGCCATCCAGAACAACGTGAAGCGGGATGTGCAGGACATCGGCTCCATCATCAACTCCGTGCTGGACAACCTGCAGGAGCTGCAGGGCATCACCGGTCCTTCGGGCGTCCCTTCCGGCTATCCCAGCATCGACCGCGTCACCCAGGGCTGGCAGAAGAGCGACCTCATCATCCTGGCCGCCCGTCCGTCCGTGGGTAAGACGGCCTTCGCCCTGAACATTGCCCGCAATGCGGCGGTGGATGCCAACATGCCCGTGGCCGTATTCTCCCTGGAAATGAGCGCCGACCAACTGGGTAAGCGCCTTATCACCACGGAAAGCGGCCTGTCCGGCGAAAAGATCAAGGGCGGCGTGAAGCTGGAGCAGTACGAATGGGTGCAGTTGGAAGACACCCTCAAGCGCCTGGCCAAGGCTCCCCTGTACATCGACGATACGCCCGGCATTCCCATCATGGAGTTCCGCACCAAGGCCAAGCGACTGGTGAAGCAGAAAGGCGTGCGTCTGATTGTGGTGGACTACCTCCAGCTGATGCAGGGTCCGGTGGAGCTGCGCGGCCTGCGTGAGCAGGAAGTAGCGGCTATTTCCCGTACGCTCAAAGCCACCGCCAAGGAACTGAACATCCCCATCATCGCCTTGTCCCAGCTGTCCCGAAACGCCGTGCAGCGCACCGGCGGCACCGGCAAGCCCCAGCTCAGCGACCTTCGCGAATCCGGTTCCATCGAGCAGGATGCCGATATGGTCATCTTCATCCATCGGCCCGACTTCGTGGGCATGAGCGACAACCCGGAAGACAAAGAAAAAGCCTATATCGTTATTGCAAAACACCGCAATGGCGAGGTTTGTGATATAGAGATGAAATACAAGGCCGGTCAGGTGAAGTTTGTGGAACCCGACCAGAGCCTGGATGTGTATGCCCGGCGGGGGCCGGTGGCCAGCGCAGCCAATGAACCTCCGGCCGGAACACCGTACAACTTTGAAGATCAGCAACCGTTTTAGTCCATGCGTTGGAAACTCCTCATACTGAGTCTTTTAATATCCGTTGCCCTGAACGGACAGGAAAAGGGGTGCATCCCCACCGTACCGGAACCGCCGTTCAAGGCCGGTGAGAGAATTGATCTGGGACTCTTCTACAAATGGGGGGCGGTGAACACGGAGGTGGCCCAGGCCGCCATCACGCTGGATTCCCTGCAGTTCAATGGCCAGGATGCCTGGCATCTGAATTTCAATGTGAAATCGGCCCCTTTCTTCGACGTCTTCTTCAAAATGCGGGAAGACTTTCACAGTTGGATGACCATGGACGGTATCCGCCCGCTCCGTTTCACCCGGAACACCCTGGAAGGGAAGTACACCGCCACCAACGATTACAATTACGACTGGGAAGAAATGGTCATTCACGCCGATGTGAATTTCTACAACCGCGGGATGGAGCATTACGAAATTCCCCTGCATCCCTGCGTGTATGACCTTCCGGCCATGATCTTTTATCTCCGGACCATGGACCTGTCCAAAATGAAACCCGGAGACCAATATCCCCTGAGTTTTGCCATCGACGAGGCCGTTTTTGATATTATTCTTACTTTTCAAGGCGCGGAGCCGTTGAAAGTACGGAAGCTGGGCGTCCGCAACTCCCTGCTGTTCTCCTGCTCGGTGGTGTCGGGTGCCATGTTCGAAGGAAATCAGGAACTCAAGTTCTGGCTCTCGGACGATGGATACTACGTTCCCCTGGCCATCATGGCCCCGCTGCGGGTGGGTTCGGTATGGGCCTGGCTCAAAGACTACCAGCCATGAGCGAGTCTGTAAGCCATAAGGGTAAGGTTATCAAGATGACACCGCAAGTGACCACGGTGTCCATTTTACAGCACGGAGCCTGTTCGGCCTGTCATGCGGCCGGTTTATGCGGGATGGCCGATTTAGCCGAAAAGACGGTGGAAGTTGCTACGGACCCGTATGCCAGCTATGGTGTGGGCGATGAAGTGGAAGTGCTGCTGAAGGCCTCCATGGGCATGAAAGCCGTATGGCTGGCCTATTTTATTCCCCTTTTAATAGTGATTGCCGTCATCCTGGGCCTGGTGGCCCTGGGTGTGGGCGAGGAGGCCGCCGGTGTATCCGGCCTGGGAGCCCTGGCTGTTTACTATTTCCTGCTTTGGCTGTTCCGGAACCGCCTGAAAAACGAATACATATTTACAATAAAAGGATAACTTATGCTAAACATTTTCATTTGGACAATCGCAGTGGTGACCGTCCTGGGTCTCGTGCTGTCGCTGGTCCTCTACCTGATTGCCCAGCGCTTCAAGGTAGAAGAAGACCCGCGCATCGACGAGGTGGAAAAGGCCATGCCCGGTGCCAATTGCGGCGGTTGCGGCTTTGCCGGCTGCCGTGCGTTTGCCGAAGCAGCGGTGAAGGCTCCCAACCTGGACAACAACTTCTGTCCGGTGGGCGGAAATGACACCATGGCCAAAGTGGCGGCCATCCTCGGTTATGAGGTGACGGCCAAGGCGCCCATGGTGGCCACCGTACGCTGCAACGGCAATTGTGAAGCCCGTCCCAAGGTGAACACGTACGACGGATATGCCTCCTGCTACGTGAAGTCGCTCCTGTACACCGGCGACACCGGCTGTGCTTTCGGCTGCCTGGGTTGCGGCGACTGCGTGAACGCCTGCCAGTTCGGCGCCCTCTCCATGGATCCTGTCACCGGACTGCCGGTAGTGGATCAGGAGAAGTGCACGGCCTGCGGTGCCTGCGTGAAGGCTTGCCCCAAGCGCATCATCGAACTTCGGCCCAAGGGTCCCCGCGGCATGCGCGTGTTCGTGAGTTGCGTGAACAAGGACAAGGGTCCGGTGGCCAAAAAGGCCTGCGCCAGTGCCTGTATCGGCTGCGGCATCTGCGCCAAGACCTGTACGCACGAAGCCATCACCGTGGAAGGGAACATCGCCTACATCGATCCTGCCAAGTGTAAACTGTGCCGGGAGTGCGAGGCCATGTGTCCCACCGGCGCCATCCACGGCGTGAACTTCCCGAAGCCCCTGGACAAGGATGCCATCAAAGAACGCATCAAGATCCGTCAGCAGAAAGCAAAAGAGGCAGCAGAGGCTGCCAAAAAGGAGGCGACAAATGAGTAAGCATACATTCTCCATGGGCGGTGTACATCCGCACGATAACAAGATTTCCCGGGAATGTGCCATTGAGCAGCTCCCGATTGCCCCCAGCGTGTTCCTGTCCGTGGCCCAGCACATCGGCGCTCCGTCCGTGCCCTGCGTGGCGGTGGGCGACAAAGTGAAGGTGGGCCAGGTGATTGCCCAGCCGGGCGGTTTCGTGGGTGCGTTCATCCATTCTTCCGTTTCCGGTACGGTGAAATCCATCGCTCCCAGGGCCGATCTGGCCGGCCGCGCCAGCACCCACATCGAGATTGCCGTGGAAGGCGATGAGTGGCTGGAAGGCATCGATACCTCCAATACCCTCATTACCACTATTCCCGATGATCCCAAGGCCATCATCGATAAGATCCGCCTGGGCGGTGTGGTAGGTCTGGGTGGTGCCACCTTCCCCACGCATGTGAAACTTTCGCCGCCTCCGGGCTCCCAATGCGAGCGCGTGATCATCAACGGCTGCGAATGTGAACCCTACCTTACCTCCGACTACCGCGTCCTTCTGGAAAAGGGCGAGGAAGTGGTGGTGGGGGCTGCCCTTCTGCAGAAGGCCATGGGCGGCGTTCCCTGCACCATCGCCATTGAAGAGAACAAGCCCGAAGCCATCGCCCATATCAATGAGGTGATTGCCAAGCTGGGTTACAAGGACATGGAGGTGATGGTGATGAAGATGATGTACCCTCAGGGCGGTGAAAAACAGCTCATCGATGCCGTGATGCACCGTCAGGTGGGTTCCGGTGCCCTTCCCATCAGCGTGGGTGCCGTGGTCCAGAACGTGGGTACTGCCCTGGCCGTGTACGATGCCGTGCAGAAGAACAAACCCATCGTGGATAACACCGTCACCGTAACGGGCCAGTGCTTCCCCAAGCAGGCCAATCTGCTGGTGCGCGTAGGTACGCCGCTCCAGTACATCATCGACTACCTGGGCGGTATTCCGGCCGATGCAGCCAAGATCATCAGCGGCGGTCCCATGATGGGCCGCGCCGTGGCCAACCTGCAGGCCGCCACCGTAAAGGGAACCGGCGCCCTGCTCTTCCTCACGGAAGCCCAGACCAAGCGCGCCCCGGAAACCAACTGCATCCGCTGCGGCAAGTGCGCCGATGCCTGCCCCATGGGCCTGGAGCCGTTCCTGCTGAACAAGCTCTCCAAGAACGCCGATTGGGACGCCTGCGAGGCCAATGCCGCGCAGGACTGCATCGAGTGCGGCTGCTGCCTGTATTCCTGCCCCGCCCATATTCCGCTGCTGGATAACATCCGCGTGGGCAAGGGCTTTGTGTTAAGCGCTATCCGCGCACGTGCTGCCGCCGCCAAGGCCGCAGCAGAGGCTGCTAAAAAGTAAAGGACTATGAATAAATTATTAGTTTCACCTTCACCCCATATCCACTCCAAGGACTCTACCCGGTCCCTGATGCTGGATGTGGTGATAGCGCTCCTCCCGGCCGTGATCTGCTCCTTCGTGTTCTACGGATGGAGGGAGATCATGGTCATGGGCGTGAGTGTGGCCTCCTGCGTGCTGCTGGAATGGGCCATCACCAAGTACATGCTCAAACAGCCCTCCACCATCGGAGACCTCTCTGCCGTCATTACCGGTATCCTGCTGGCCCTGAACCTACCCTATACCACGCCTTGGTGGGTGGTGGTTATCGGCGCGGTCGTTGCCATCGGCGTTGCCAAGATGACCTTCGGCGGTCTGGGTCAGAACATCTGGAACCCCGCCCTGGTGGGCCGCGTGTTCCTGCTGGTTTCCTTCCCTACGTATATGACCACCTGGAGTGCTCCTCAGGGTCTTTTCGGCCTGGATGCCGTTACCAGTGCAACGCCCCTGGGCGCCGTGCAGGAGGGCCTTCTTCAGGGCGCCACCATCCAGGAGATCATGAGTGCCGGAGACTATTCCTATTCCAAGATGCTCTTCGCCAACTTGGGTGGTAGCGCCGGTGAGTTCTGCGTGATCTTCCTGCTGCTGGGCTTCGTGTACCTGTGCATCCGCAAGGTCATCAAGCCTTGGATTACCCTGAGCATCTTCGGTACCGTGGCCCTCACTTCCCTGATTTTCTGGGGCATTGATCCGTCCCGTTTTACCGACCCCCTGTTCAACCTGCTCAGCGGCGGTCTGGTAATGGGTGCCTGCTTCATGGCCACGGACTACGTGACCAGTCCCATGAGCGTGAAGGGCGGCATCATCTTCGGTGTGGGCATCGGCTTCCTTACCATGATGATCCGTTATTTCGGCTCTTATCCGGAAGGTATGAGTTTCGCCATCCTTATCATGAACTCTGTGGTGCCGCTGCTTAACATGTGGTTCAAACAGAAAAAATTCGGGAGGAACTAAGCCATGGCAGTAAAATCCAATTTAAGCAATATGGTGCTGGCGCTGGGCATGTCCTGCCTTTTCTGCTCGGCTATGCTGGGCGGAGCCTATGCCCTCACCAAGGAGCCCATTGAGAAAGCGCAGGCCGAAAAGACCAAAAGCGCGATCAGTCAGGTGCTTCCGCATTTCGAGACGCTCGAATTCGAGGATGACCACCATTACTACACCGCTTTTGACGGTGATCAGGTAGTGGGCTATGCCATCGAATCCAGTGCAATGGGTTTCGGCGGCAGCATCAACCTGATGGTGGGTATCACCCCGGACGGTGTGGTGTACAACACTTCCGTGCTGTCCCACAGCGAAACTCCCGGTCTGGGCGCCAAGTGCAACACCGACACCAAGTTCATGGATCAGTGGAGGGGTTTCGATCCTTCCGTGAAACAGCTCTCCGTGAAAAAGGATGGCGGCGACGTGGACGCCATCACGGCCTCCACCATTACTTCCAGGGCCTATACCCAGGCAGTAGCCAACGCCCTTCTGCTTTTCGAAGAGTTAGGTCTGAATGAAATCAACGAGGATAAGAAGGAGGTAGACCATGAGTAAATTCAAACTGATTACCGACGGTCTGGTCAAGAACAACCCGACCTTCGTCCTGCTGCTGGGCATGT
>CAMYWP010000055.1 GCA_947302825.1 uncultured Bacteroidales bacterium | reverse complement strand
AAGTCTACATTTGCACTCCAAAATCGAACTATCAACGTATTAAATATTTAAACCATGACAAAAGCAGAAATCGTGAACGAAGTGGCGAAGGCCACCGGTATCGAGAAAGTAGCCGTTCAGACTGTGGTCGAGGCTGCAATGGAAAGCATCAAAGCGTCCCTGATCAAGGGCAATACCGTCTATCTCCGTGGTTTCGGCAGCTTCATCATCAAGCACCGCGCCCAGAAGGCCGCCCGCAACATCACCCGCAAGACCACCATGACCATCCCTGCACACGATATCCCGGCTTTCAAACCTGCCAAGAGCTTCGTCAACGCTGTCAAGGAGAAATAAACCTTATTAATTATTTATACTATGCCTAACGGTAAGAAGCATAAGAGACACAAAATGGCGACGCACAAGCGCAAGAAGCGCTTGCGCAAGAACCGCCACAAGAAGAAGTAAGACTTCTTAAAATGTACAGGGCTTGCGGAGTGATTCGCGAGCCCTGGTCTTGTAAAACACCAATTTCCACATGGAGTCAGAGAAACCGGACAAGGATCTGATCGTTGACGTAAGTTCAACGGAAGTACATATCGCCCTGATGGAGAATCACCGGCTGATAGAGTACAACACGGAGTCCAGCACTGGGAACAAATTCTCTGTGGGAGACGTTCACCTGGGAAAGGTGAAAAAGATTCTCCCCAATCTCAATGCTGCCTTTGTGGACATCGGAGACAAGAAGGAAGCTTTCATCCATTATCTGGACCTGGGACTCTATTTCCCCGCCTTCGACCAGTTCGTAAGGGAGTCCAACGGCAACACGAATCTGAAAGACCTGTATTCGCGCATCCCCGTGGGCACGCCCCTTCCCAAGGAAGGCCGCATAGACGAGTACCTGAAACCGGGACAGATGATTGTGGCCCAGATTGTCAAAGAGCCCATTTCCACAAAGGGATCGCGACTGACTGCGGAAATTTCATTGGCAGGACGAAACATCGTACTTCTCCCCTTCGCAGAGAAAGTATCCATCTCGCAGAAGATTGGTTCGAAGGAAGAGAAACGTAGACTCGAGACTCTGGTCAGGAGTATCCTTCCCAAAAACTACGGGGCCATCATCCGCACCGCGGCCGAAGGCAAAAACGCCGCCACACTGGTGGGAGAGACCGAAGCCCTCATTGAAAAATGGGAAAGCTCCTGGACAAAAATCGCCAAAGACAAAACTGTCCAGCTGCTCTTTACGGAATACAGCAAAACCACTACCGTGTTGAGGGACCTCCTCAACGACTCGTTCTCCAACATCTGGATCAACGACGAGCATGTGGCCGATGAAGCCCGGAAGTACGTTTCGCTCATTTCCCCGGAACAAGAGAAAATTGTCCACCTCTACGACGGAAAACAGCCCATCTTCGACCACTTCGAGGTCACCCGTCAGATCAAGGGCTCTTTCGGAAAGGTGGTACCCATGCGCCAAGGCGCTTATCTGGTGATTGAAACCACCGAAGCGCTGAACGTAATAGACGTTAACAGCGGCATCCGCACCAAAACGGCCGATCAGGAGGAGAACTCCTTCGAAGTGAACAAGATTGCGGCCGAAGAAATAGCCCGTCAGCTGCGGCTGCGGGATATGGGCGGTATCGTGATTGTGGACTTTATAGACATGGAGTCCAACGACCACAAGAACGCGCTGTTCAAGTTCATGCAAGAGCTGATGGAAGCCGACAGGGCCAAGCACAACGTGCTGCCGCTGACCAAGTTCGGGCTTATGCAGATTACCCGGCAGCGGATCCGTCCCGTCACGGAAATCAACACCTCGGAGCAATGTCCCGTGTGCCACGGCACCGGAAAGATTCACTCGAGCGTGGTGATCGACGAGGAAATTGAGCGAAAAATCGCCTTCTACACCATTGAGAAAGGAGTCCGCTCCATTCTGCTCAAAACCAGTCCCATCCTGGGCGCTTACCTGAGACGGGGACTTTTCAATTCCTTCCTCACCAGATGGCGGAAACGCTACAAGGCCCGGATCGAACTGGAAGAAGTGACCGAATTCTCGGTCCTGCAAAATGAAATGTACAATGAAAAAGGAGAGAAACTGGATTAAGAGTTTCTCTCTTTTTTTGCGTTAGTGGGCGGAAAACGTTATTTTTGTTGTCTATGGTTCAACGTAAACACTTTCTTGCCGTCTTAGGCTGCCTGCTTGCCCTGGCAACAGCTTGCCGCGATCCCTATCCGGAACCGGAACCGCCGCAAGAAGAAACCAACCGCACGTTAACGGCCAAGGCCGAAGAACTCACACCGGCGCTGGCCAGTTTCGTATGGTCGGCCACAGATACGCTGGCCGTCCACGGTGACAGCCAGGGAAGTGCAGTCTGCTTCAACATCCAACGCGGTCTGGGCAGTTCATCGGCCCAGTTTGTGGGAACGGTGAAAGGGAAGACCCTGGTGGCTTTTTCTCCTTTCAGGGCCGATAAAGGCCTGCAGGGCAAGCAATTGAACCTGGAACTTCCCGCCACCCAGAAATACCTGTCAGGAAACCGCCTGGACGGCCAGGCCTTCCCCCTGCTGGCCGTGGGGGAAAGCGATGAAATGACCTTCCAGAGCCTCTGTGGCGTTCTGGCACTCCCTATCAGCGGCAACGCAACGCTCAGCTGCATCCGTATCAGCGCCGCCAACAACAAAATGCCCCTGAGCGGAAAAGCCAGTGTACGCACCGATTATTCCGGCGCCCCCTCGCTCTCCATGCAGGAGACTAACGCCACTTCTGTCATCCTGCAGTGCAAAGGGGTACAGCTGAAAGGAGAAGAAGCTATCGGCTTTTATTTTGTCCTGCCTCCCGGCACCTATTCCGAAGGCTTCTCTCTGGAAATCGAAACCTATACCGGAACGGTTAGTTATCAGATTGAAGGGAATCTGGTGCTGGAACGCGCAAAAATCTTCACTGCGCCCGCCATCACTTGCAACGAAGACGACACCGCCGACCCCGACCATGTGCCTAACAACCAGATCTGGTACACCACGCAGGACGGCAAGCCCCTCAACCTTTCGGAAACCAGCTTCAACCAGCCCCTCCTCTCTCACGAAACCCGGGAGGATGGCTGGCATGTCCTGCGCTTCGACGGTCCGTTGAGCAAATTGGGTTCTTATGCCTTTGCCTATCAAAATCTTACGGATTTGCGTCTGCCCGACAGTGTGGAAAGCCTGGGAGACAGGGCCATTTCCAGCACATCCCTGCAAAGTTTCCGGATCCCGGAAAAACTGTCCCAACTGGGACTCAGCGTGTTTGACTTCAGCAACCAGCTCACCCGCTTCACCGGCAAATGGGCATCGGCCGACGGAACCGGTATCATTTTCCAGGACGGTACGCTGGTAGCTTACGCCCCCGGCCTTATCCACGGGACGGTGGTAATTCCCGAAGGTGTGCTTGCCCTGGCCGACAACCTCTTTAGCCGCGACTCCGACATGCAGGAGGTAATCCTGCCCGAGGGCCTGGTGAAGATTGGCGAACGCGCCTTCTGGAACATTCCTCTGCTCCAGCAAGTGACCCTCCCCTCTTCCCTGCGCGAAGTGGGCCGCCACGCTTTCGCCTATTGCACCGGCCTCACCCGCTTCCAGGGCGCCAGCAGCCTCATACGCGAGGAACGCTCCCTGGTGGATCCCGACGGCACGCTGTTGGCCGTAGCCGGCGGTGGTCTCACAAACTATACGGTTCCGCTGGCGGTAAGCGTTTTGGGATCCGGTATTCTGGTGGGCCTGGAAGACCTCCAAAGCATCACTTTTACCGGCGAACTGAAGAACCTGTACTCAGATTCCATCTCCGATTGCCGCAATCTGGAATTCTTCTACGGAACCGGCGCCACCGAAGACCATCACGGCCTGGTTCTCTATGAAGACTATCTGGTGGCCGCCACGCAGGTGCTGCCCCGGGAGTATACGGTTCCGGACAACGTCCGCCGCATTTTCTGGAGCGTCTTCATGGACAATACCAGCACGGAACACCTGGTTATTCCAGATGCCGTGTACTATATTGGCAAGTATTGCTTCTCCGGAATGAACAACCTGCACACGCTGCAACTGCCCTCATCCCTGCAGGAAGTAGGCGACCAAGCCTTCCGCTATTGCCGCAGCCTTGAACACCTGTATCTGCGTTCCAGCGTTCCGCCCGTGTATCCCCAAGACAGCGAATCGTCGTATTTCGGCCACAACGGGCTGGTAATCCATGTGCCGGAAGGGACGGAGATGTATTACAAATCGGCCACCGGATGGGCCGATTATACCCGCTTCATCCAGCCCATCATCTATGAAGACCTGCCCGAGTCTGGCGTCTACCATTCCAGCAACTTCAGCCAGGACGGCGTGGTGAGCGTGCTGCAGACCGCCACCGAAGGCGCCGGTATCAACGTGGTGCTCATGGGAGATGCCTTCAGCGACCGTCAGATAGCCAATGGCGTCTACGATAGCGTGATGAAACACATGGCCGAAGCCTTGTTCGACAAGGAGCCCTTCGCCTCCTACCGGAAACTGTTCAACGTATATGCGGTGAAAGTGGTTTCGCCCTCCGAAGGGTACGGCGACAAAGGACAGGCCCTGGGTACCTGGTTCGGCGAAGGCACCGAAGTAGGAGGCGACGATACCGCCTGCATGGGCTATGCGCTCAAGGCCATTTCGCAGGATGCCATGGACAATGCCCTGCTGGTGGTGGCCATGAATTCGGGCCGATACGGCGGCACCTGCAGCATGTACGCAGCCACCTACGGCGACTATGGCGCCGGAATGGGCCTGGCCTATCTTCCCATCTACCACCTGGACAGCGATTTTGACGACGTTCTTATCCATGAGGCCGTAGGTCACGGATTTGCCAAACTGGCCGATGAATACGCTTCCCTGGAAGGGGAAATTCCCGCCGCCAAAAAGAAAGACATCACGGACCGCGTGCCGTATGGATGGTGGAAGAATGTGGACCTGACTGGATCGGCCCAAGATGTAAAATGGTCGGGATTCCTGCAGGATACCCGCTATCATAATGATGGCCTGGGTTGCTTCGAAGGCGCCTACGACTATAAGAAGGGTATCTGGCGGCCCACTGAACAAAGCATTATGCGCTATACCGCAGGCGGCTTCAACGCGCCGTCACGTTTGGCCATCTGGTACAAGATACACCGCCTGGCCTATGGCACTTCATGGAAATACAATTACGAGGATTTCGTCACCTACGATGCCGTGAACCGGAAGAGTTCCCAATCCACTGCTAGCCGGGCCTTAGCGCCGCTTCCGGCCCCGCGTGTCTTTTCCCTTGACTGGAAGCAGGTTTGGACGAAGGATCGCGGCCGCCGCCAGCATCGCGAACAGCAGCACCGACAGCCGGCCTACAATATCACCGTAGCGGACGAAGAAACTGCATCCCTCCAATAACTGCACATTTCCCTCCAGCATAGCCGGCTCCCACCAGGGGCCCCGGCTTACAATGCGTCCACAAGGGTCAATGAAGGCGCTCACGCCGGTATTGCCGCAGCGAGCCACCCAGCGGCGGGTTTCAATGGCCCTTAATCGGCTGTAATTCAGATGCTGCCGATAACCGGGCGTGTCGCCCCACCAGGCGTCGTTGGTAATCACCGCCAGCAGCTGTGCGCCCTTGCGCACGTATCCCGTGCAATACTCTCCATACACCGACTCGTAACAGATAACTGCACCAATAGGAACCTTGTCATCCTGAGCGGAGCGAACGGATCTCATCGTGAGGCAAGACACTTCTTTCTGGCCGATATCCTTCCCCATCATCGGACCACCGAAGAGAAAGCGCTCCAGCGGGACGAACACGGCCGGATAGGGCGTGAGTTCCGTGCCCACCACCAGCTTGGATTTATGGTAGATACTGTATCGGCCTGAAGTATCGGTCAGAATGGCCGAATTGTGACCCAGCAGCCACAGATGCCGTCCATCGGGTTCCGGGCCCATATCATAGGCGCAGGGATCCGGCGACGAATAAGAGAAGCGCGGTTCGAAAGCAATGGCTCCGTACAGCAGGCTGGCCTGCGGATGCCGGTGCAGGAACTCCTGGAAACGGATGAAAGTTTCGTGCTGCGTGACGACGTTGGTATACACGCCCCGGGTGAAGGTTTCCGGTCCAAGGGCCAGCGTGGGGCGACCCTGCGTCCAATCGGCCTGCTCCAACAGCGCCAGGAATTCGCGGTCTTGCTGAGCGCGCGGGACAGCGCCCTGTTTCTCATAAGGGTCGTAATTAGGCTGGCCTATCACAACGTGCAGCGGCTCTCCAGTTTCAGAAAAGTGTATACAGGCACTCCAAAGCATAGGGCCGAAAAGGACCAGCACAGTACCGCCAAAAGCAGCCACACGGGCTTTTCCATTCCAGCGGGCCATGCATCCGTCGGACAGCGCTACCATAAGGCCGAAAAGGGAGAGATTTGTGGCCCACACCCACATTGAGCCGCCCATACTGCCCAGAACGGAGTACCATTGTACCAGGGAGGTTGTATCGGCGAAAGCATTGCCCAGCACCAGCCAGGGCCAGGAAATTTGCGCTATGGTAAGGTAGAAACGCTCCCAGGCCATCCAGGTAGCCGCCAGATACAGATAAGGCAGCACACCGCCCAGGCGTTTTTTCACCCAACGGAAACTGCCGAAAATAACGCTCATCTGCAAAGCATTGGCCAGAATGGCAAAAATGGCGCCCCCCACTGTCGCTCCCGCCACCCACCAGGTGGTAACGGCATTCCACAGCACAAAACAGCCATAGTGCCACCACCAGAAATGTTTCACATGATTCTGGCTGGCCAGACGTTCCATGATAAGCAGCGGCAGAAGCCCCACAAGGACAGTCCAGCCCATGTGCGGCACCAGCCACGGCACACTCATAAGCACAGTAAACGCCAGCGCCAGCGCGGCCCAAATGACAAATGGTTTCTTCACAAAGCAAAATTAGACAAAATCCGTCACCTATGCAAAAAAAGCCGGGACTCCTTGCGGGGCCCCGGCTGGGTTAGAGTGTAGGTTTCGGATTAGGAAACCGTTAACTTGTCAGAATTACTCTGCAGGATTGATAACGATAGTCACAGGAATGGTGTAGGCATTCTGCGCAACATCAAAGGCTTTGATGGTGAGCGTGGCGGTCTGCGGAGCAGTAGGAGCATAGGCATCCTGCTTGGTGAAGGTCAGGTTATTGATTCCAACCGGCTTGGTCACCGTAAAGTAGCTCAGTTTGTAAGCAGACTTGGCGTTCTTGTCCAGGGTCGCAACCTTAATCTCGCTATCCTCCGGGATGTAAAGGAGAGCAGGAACACCAGAAGCGACCCACCAGTTATCGACATAGCCACTCAGGGAAGCCTTATAGCTATTTTCTGCATAGACAAAGGCAGCAACATTAAGATCCTTAGTAGCAACGGCTTCGTTATAGAAGAAAAGCTCAATGTTGTGGTGGATATCGAAGGTATCGTCGGCGAGATTGGCGGCCCACCAATTGACGCCATCAGTCTTCCAGTCAGCTACGAAATCATCCTGCTCCTTCATGAACTTAGCATAAGTACCAGTAGCGTTGATAGTTAAGGCAGCACTGTTGTAGTTAACACGTGAACTGTAGTTCTGGAAATATTTGGTATTGCCAGCAGCATCAATTGCATAAGTGTTCTGTCCAATTTCATCCCAGTTCGTTCCAAAGGTAAAGCTCTTGGCCTGGGTGGTGAGAACTACATCGAAGCTAGCCAGGTTCTTGGTAACCTTGGTCTTGTTGACTACCTTCTTATCGGCATCGTACACAGCGGAGATGGTACCAAAGTCGTAGTCGATGGAAACGGTCTGCTTGCTGCCATCGAAACGAACAGCCTGAATGTTGATAGGGGTATTGAGAGCGGTGTCATCAACGGTGATCTTCTTGTCTTCCACCTTCTTGCTATCACTGCTCAAAGCATAGTCCACAGCAGGGATGGTGGCAATAACGTTACCAGCGGCCATGCCGGTAGGAAGCGTTACGCTGTAAATCTTGGAGAGATTCAGAGCGCTGGTAGCCGTAGGAGTGGCATCCCAGTATGCTTTCTTCGTAGTAGCCTTAGTAACATCGGTGGCCGTAGAGCTGTTCAGCTCATTGTAGTAGTTAGTCTTAGCAGTGAGTGCGGAAGCGAAGCCAGCAGAAGCGGTAGTGGCAACATAGTCCTCGGCATAGAGGGTGAGGGTATTGTCTTTCAGCACGCTCTTCTTGGTGATGGTTACGGCAGGAGCTTCGATGCTATCCATATCCTTCTTGAAGGAGATCGGGAAGGTGGCCAGGGTATAGCCATTGGCGTCCTCAACGGTAGCGGTAGCCTCGTACACTACGTTATCCAGATAGTCGGTGTAGGCACCGCCAGCAGCAGGAGCAGTCTTAATATAGGCAACTTCACTCCAGTCACCAGGAGAAGCAAGTTTCGTCTTCTTGTCGGCTTTGTAGTATTCTGCAATAGTAAAGGTAGGATCGGTGCTCTTGGCAGGCTTGATAGTAACCGTAGTGTTAGAAGTAGAGAGCTTGGTGGTGGTGATGGCTGCAAAACCGGACTTAATGGTGGAATAGTCATTGGCAGCAGCAGGAACAACAGCAGTTTCCACAGCACCCCATTCGCCCTGGGAGTTCTGGCCCACGAGGATGGTGAAAGCAACACCGTCCGGGTCTACGAGGGTACCGGAGTGGTTCACAGCGTGTACGCGGAAGACGATTTCGTCGTTCAGAGCGGAAGGATCAACAATGGTGATGCCTACAGTATTGCCTTCGGTGAGGCCAAGGCCCTTGATACCACCGGCAGCATACTTTTCCCATGCCACTTTCTCAGACTGGTCCGTGACATTGGCCATATCAAGTTCTACATACAGGCCAGCCACATCGGGAGCATAGAAATTGAACTCGGTGTCAAGGACAGCCTTGTAGATGGAACCACCGAGACGGCCGTCACCGGTAGCGTTATAGTTGGTCTTTGCAGCAGTTTTGCCATCACCCTTGGTAGCAACGGCAGGAGTCTCGTAATCCTTCTTGGAAGGCAGCCAGGTCTGGTCGGCCACGCGGTTCATGAGGGTAGAAACAGCTACATCCTTGTTAGCTTTCTTCTCGTCGGCAGTACCAACGGTAGCAGCCAAGAGAGCAGCGCTGGACTGTTCAGCGGCAACTGCGGGCTCGTCGAAGATGAACACATAATCCGTAGCGGCTTCGCCGGCCTTCATGGCGAAGGCAATACGGTTACCGCCAGTGAATCCCTTAGAAGGATCAATCAGGGTTGCCTCAAGGAAGGCGTCCTCATCGTAATTGTCGATATCGTAAGCAAACTCAACGGTCCAGGTGGCGCTGGTTTCAGCCTTGGTAATAGGGTTGTCATCCACTTTCTCCACATTGGTGGCCTTAACGAAAGGAAGAACATTACCCTTGCTGTCTTCGAAAGTAACAGCACCGGGGGTGAGAACAGCATCTACCGGGGATACGGTGATAGTAGCCTTCTTGGTAACGGCGAGTTCATCGCCCTTGGTGAAGACCATGCCATAGAAATCGTTATCTACCTTGGTAACAACGGTGAGGCCGGGGTTGACAGTGTCGAGCTTACCACCGACATAGGTTTTGGTACCGTCAGTGGTGGCAGGATCGATGGCGATTTCGCCAGCGGGCTCAGTAACGGGAGAGACACTGCTACCAATCACATAGCCGCCAATCCAACCTTCAACACCGTAGAGGACTACGCAGTTGTTCTCGGCATCGTACACAGCGGTGATGGCACCTTCAGCAATGAAGGGAATAGTGGTGGCTTCCTTCTTGTAAGCACCAGTACCATTTTCCTCTACCCAGACATACTTGTCGAAGCAGCCGGTCTCCGGGTTGGGAACATAGTATTCGCCATGTCCGTCCTTGCCGTCCTTGCCGTCCTTGCCCTCAGCGGCCAGACCGGTGTCGACACCGTCGATGAACCAGTTGCCGTTAGCGCCGATGGTGACCACGGAGCCGGGAGTACCGTCCTTACCGTCCTTACCATCCTTACCATCTTTACCGTTGGTACCGTTGGTAATTTCGTACTTGTTACCGTTGCTCAGGACAATCACGATACCCGAGTTAGTAGGAGTGACGGAGGTGATCACGGCACCGGCGTCAATCT
>CAMYWP010000054.1 GCA_947302825.1 uncultured Bacteroidales bacterium | reverse complement strand
CGAAGGTGATGTAGCTGGCGTGGATGTAGATGCTGGCGCTGCCGCTGGTCCCCATGGGGAAATCCCGGCCGGGCCACATCTTCTTGGCGTATTTATCGTAGGTAAGAAGCGTTCCCTCCGCGCTTTCGCCCTTGAAGTGCACGCGGAACTTGGTGTGCGGGATGGAAATCTCTTCCTTGTACACACCATTACGGATCAGTACATCGGTGATGATCTGGTGACTATAGTCCGGAATGGCATTTACGCCTTCCTGTACGGTCTGGTAATCGCCGTGTCCATCGGCCGATATTACAATGTGATAATAGACCAGATTTTTAGCCAGATCCGGCAGCTGTGCCCGGATGCCGTCGCTGACCAGCTCCGTCACCTTGCGGGCGCCGCTGGGCACCAGGTGGGTGTTGTCGTCCTTGCCGGTGGAAATCATGAAATAGGCCTTGGAAGCGTCATCGCCCAGGGATTCGATCCAATCCAGCGTGGGGGTGGTCATATCGATGCAGACCACGCCTTTTTCGGCCGCAACCGCCTGCATGGCGGCAGGGTAATCCGCGTGGCAGTTGCGGTCCAACTGACCGCCCTTGAACCAGCGGCGGGCGATGGGCGTGAGCAGCACGGGGATGCCGCCTTTTTCACGCACACCGTCCACAAAGCGGCGCAGGTTGTCCTGATAGGCGCCCCAGGCGGCTGCATAACGGGCCGGGTCGTCCTTCTTGGCATCGTTGTGGCCGAACTGGATGAACACATAGTCGCCGGGCTGCACCGCGCCATACACCTTGTCCCAAAGACCCAGGTCGATGAAACTCTTGGTGCTACGGCCATTCTGGGCGTAATTGATGACTTTCACTTCCGAAGGATCCAGGAAGTTCTGCAGCATCATGCCCCAGCCGCGTTCCTGTCCCGCCTTGGGCAGATCTTTTTCAGCCATGGTACTGTCCCCCATCAGGTGGACGGTGGTAAAGGAACTGGCCGTGAGCCAAATGGCTGCAAGGAAAAGAATGCGTTTCATTAGAGGGCCTTACCGTTTACGATTACATTTTCAAAAGTGATGGGCTGGGCGTTATGCACCTCCACGCCCTTCTTGGCGGTGAAGAGGCAGTCCCTGAAAGAGACACCGGCAAGCGGCAGTTCCGGCAGGCCGTTCACATAGATGGCCTGCTTAGCGCCGGAGCACACGATGTCAGAGAAATGGAAATCCCGGAATTCCGGCGTGGTCTCATCTACCGGAGGAAGGGCTTCGTCCGTCGGAGCGCCATCCTTTCTTTCCGTTGCGGCTACGCCCGCGTAATATAGGTTAAAGGTAACGGCTTCGGCCACGATATCTTTCATATAGATGTGGTCGCACCAGATGCCCTGCACCAGACCGCCACGGCCGCGGGTGCTCTTGAAGCGCAGGCCCACGTCCGTGCCCAGGAAACGGCAACCGCTCACCCACATGTTCTGCACGCCGCCGCTCATTTCGCTGCCGATCACAAAGCCGCCATGGCCGTGATACACGGTGCAATCCTTTACAATCACGTTCTTGCAGGGAATCCCGTGGCGCCGGCCGTCGGCGTCCTTGCCGGACTTGATGCAGATGGCATCGTCCCCTACGTCGAAGGAAGAGCCGGTGACCAACACATTCTCGCAGGCCTCGATGTCAATGCCGTCGCCGTTGGTGGAATAGTGCGGGTTGCGAACCGTAATATCTTTCACTGTCAAGTGTTTGCACCAGAGCGGATGCAGGTTCCAGCAGGGGGAATTCTGGAAGGTGACGCCCTCCAGCAGTACCCGTTCGCAGTTGCGGAAACTCAGGAGCACGGGGCGCAGGAAGGTTTTTACGAATTGCTCGTCCAGGCTCTGGTCCTGGTAATTGAGACTGCCGGCCGTGGCACGGGCTGCCTTGTAACCTTCGTCCGGGAACCAGGTGGATCCGTCATCGGCCAGGACGCCTCCGCGTTTGAGGATGGTTTTCCAAAGGTCGTCGCCCACTTTGCGGCGCTTGACTTCGCGCCAGGCGTCGCCGTTGCCGTCGATGATGCCCTTACCGGTGATGGCAATGTCCGTGGCGCCTTCTGCATGAAGCGGAGAGAGGCAGCGGCGCACATCAAAGCCTTCGAAGTTGGTGTCGATGATGGGATATAAATCCTGGTCCGTGGAGAATACGATAACGGCGTCCTTATCCAGGTTCAGTTCAATGTGACTTACCAGGCCGATGGGGCCGGTGAACCAGATGCCGGCCGGAACCACCAAGGTACCGCCGCCCTGGCTGGCAAGCTGGCCGATGGCCTTGGCGAAAGCCTCCGTATTGAGCGTGACGCCGTCCCCTACTGCGCCGAAGTCTGTCAAGACCACACTGCGGGAAGGAATGGAAGGGCGTTCTACGCGGGGCATATCGAAGGGCAGACCGGCATAAGGGTCTTCGGAAGAGGCTTGGTTTCCGCAGGAAACTGCGAGGAAAGCGGCGCTGGCCAGAAGGAAAAATCTAAGTCCGTTCATGTGGTTATCAGTGGTGTGCGGGCAAATATAAGAGTAATTTTTTGAATTTCCGTGCACGGTAACGGAAATTTTTCAACATTTTTTCAAAATCGGCCTTCCAGGGCCCTGCAGGGCATCCGTGACCGGTAACGAAATCTTTTAAAATTAGCCCTTGACTTCTTATATTTTTTTTCCTAACTTTGTGCCGTGGAAAAGATTACCATCAACGACATAGCCCGCCTCACCGGCCTGTCCAAAGGTACGGTGGACCGCGTGCTGCACAACCGCGGCGAGGTATCCAAGAAGAGCTATCAGAAGGTGATGGACACCATCAAGGAACTGGGCTATGAACCCAATCTTTATGCCTCGCTTCTGGCCCGCGCGGAGCAGCGGACCATCGCGCTCCTGCTCCCCGCCCACGAGCCTGGAACATATTGGGAACTGGCCGCCAAGGGAGAGGCCAAGGCACAGGCCGCCATCAAGCCCCTGTCCCTGGTAACCCGGCAGTTCAACTACAACCAGTACAGCGCCGACAGCTTCCGCGAAGCCTGTGCCCGGGTGCTGGAAAGCAATCCTGCCGGCGTGGTCATGGCCCCCATGTTCCAGTACGAGACCCAGGTCTTTGCCCAGGAACTGCAGACCCGCAGTATCCCCTACTCCCTCATAGACACCAAGCTGGAAACGCCGGGATACCTGAGTTTCTACGGCATTCCGGCCTATAAGAGCGGCTATCTCTGTGCCGCCATGCTCATCGGCGAAGGACCCGTGAAAGAAGTGCTCATCGTGCGGATCATGCGGGACAAAGGGCGGCAGTCAGACCCCACCGTCTTGCGCCGCTCCGGCTTCATGGACTATATGCTGGAGCACAATCCCGGCTGCACCATCCGGAGTCTGTTCATCGACCCGGAAGATCCCGCTGCCACGGACAGCGCCCTGGATGCCTTTTTCGATGAATTTCCGGGGGTGAGACACATCGCCATGCTCAACTCCCGCGTCCACCTCATCGTCCCTTTCCTGGAACGTCATCCCATTGATATCCGTGTCGTTGGCTTCGACAATCTGGACGCCAATCTGGACGCCCTCAGGCGCGGAACGGTATCGGCCCTCATTGCCCAGCGGCCGGAAGAACAGGTCCACCAGGCCATCCAGGCCCTGGCCGACCGTATCGTCTTCCAGCGCTTCCCGGAGAAAACGGACAATTATCAGCACATGGATATCCTCATCCGCTACAACGCGGAGGATTATTAGAATTCCCTAAGAGAGCTTTTTCAGGGCCTCTTCCACGGCATCGTATTCATAGCCACGGGAGAGGCCGAATTTTATCAGTTTCAGGCGGAATTGGGGATCGCCCTGCAATGTACGCGCCTTGTTGGAGAGCAGACGCTCCAGTTTATCGGCCGCCCGGGCAGGCTCCACTTCTTCCAATGCAGCAGTAATCACTTCGTCCGAAACGCCCTTGGAGCGCAACTGGAAGCGGATTTTAATGGGACCCCAGCCTTGCAGGGAGGCTTTTTCCCGGGCGAAGGCGGCCGCATAGCGGGCATCGTCCACATAGCGGTCCTCCACCAGGGCATCCACCATCCGGGAAGCCTGGGCGGTATCACCGTCCAACGCTTTCAACGCCTTCCGGTACACATCGGCCCGGCAATACTCCGCCTTGGCGCAAAGCTTTTGCAGGCGGGCCAGGGTGCGGACGTAGGAAGGGTCTTCCATCGGCCTAGAAATTATAGCCGAACGACACGTAGATTCCCACGCGTTTGTTGAGCGAAGACCAGTGCACCTGTGCGCGTAGCGGACCGGCAACGGTATTGAAACCATAGCCCAGACCCACGCCGTAGATCATCTTACCCTGGGTAAACACGTCAAATCCGTCAAACGAATAGGCGGCATTACCCATCACAGAGGCATAGTGGTTCTTGGCAATGCGGTAGCGGGCATCCAGGCGGGCCAACATCAGGTGGTCGTCCACCAGGGCTATGTCGTTCAGGCCCACGAAGGGAATCTGCTGCGCCATCTGGTGTCCCCGGAAAGTGCCACCCAGCATATTGGTCATCGGGAAAGGAACGTCCTTGCCAAAGACAAAGCGCGCTGCCAACTGCGGAATGAAAGTGAGACGGTCCGTGCCGAAGGGGAACATACCGTCCAACGACACGATGCCATAGAGATGGTTCTTCTCCAGTTTAGGCGTGAGCCAGTCCGTAGCCAGCTGACCTTCGATACCGGCCGATACACCCTTGGTGGGGAAATTGCCGTTGTCCAGGGTCTCCACCCGGCCTTCCACAAACAAACTGGGGATATTGAAGCGTTTTCCGTTACGAAGCGGGTTGTCTTTCTGCTCCAGGATTTGCGAGGAAGCCGCGGAATAACCGTTGTAATACTGATTGCGCAGACCCAACCTCACGTCGAAGAACGACCATTGCATATTGGAGAAATACGCTTCTACAAAGCAGTGGAGCATGGCCAGGTTCACAAATCCGGCTTGCTCGGCCAGGAAACGGCTGCTGCTGGTGTAGGCCATGTTCGCCCTGACATTGAGGGTGGACAGCTTGGGAGCCTTATAGGTGTAACGCACATCCAGGTAAGGACTGGTGCTGATGCGGGCCGTGACATCCAGCGAATGGCCCTGCATGGCGTGGGTGTTGAGACCCAGGTTCAGCAGCAGCGAAACAATCTCTTCCGTATCGATTCTTACACCCAGGCCGATCTGGTGCATGGGACCGCGTTTGCAAAGGATGCGCAGCCGATAGGGCTCTTGCTTCCCGCGAAGCTCGTAGGTGACATAATCGTAGGCGCCTGTGCCGAAGATGGTGGCCACATCCGATTCGATGGTGGCTTTGTCGGCGATGGAGCCGGGCTTAACGTACATCTTGGAACGGATGTATTCGGCTTCCTTCTCCCCTACGCCCACAATGTCAATGTCTTCGATGAGGACGGGCTGGGCGTTCAGGTCCACGGCCGGCTTGCCGTTCAGGCGGCGGCGCGCCTTGCCCAGGCGGTGCCGTACGGCATCCAGCTGCGGTTTCATCTCTTCGGCCGCCTTGTAACCGCGCACATACATGGTATCCACGGCTTCGCGGTTGAAACTGAGCATGTTGTAACCCTTCAGGTCCGGGTGGATGCGCACATCCACATCCTTGATGTTCATGTTGAATACATCGTCGTCGAAGAGGTTCATGGTGGACATCAGGATGTCGCCCAGGTTCTGGATCTCATCGGCGCCGGCCACCTCACCCGAAAGGTCGATGCCGATAATGATATCGGCCCCCATGGCGCGGGCGATGTTCACCGGGAAGTTGTTGCGCATAGCGCCATCCACCAGCACCATACCGTCGGTGCGCACAGGGGCGAACAGACCCGGGATGGACATAGTGGAACGCATGGCCAGGTTGATGGAACCGTCGTGCCAGATCTTGGCCTTACCGGATGCCATGTCCGTGGCCACGCAGGCGAAAGGCGTGGGCAGCTGGAAGAAGTCGATGTTGTCGCTGTATCCCACGGTACGGGACGTGATGATCTGGTTCACGTTCTGGCCGAAAACGAAGCCCGAGGGCAGGCTGCCCATGATGCTGTTGCGGGCCAGGCTGCTGATATCCTCCCCTTCTCCGGCGCCGATGTGAATCTCACGGGAGCGGCCTGCAGCGAAAGGCATATCGCCTTTGATGAAGTTCTTATAGTCGTCCTCCTTGTAATAGAACGGGAACGACAGCAGGTATTTCTCCTTGTACCGGATGCGGGAATACGGGATGTAGGAGCGGTCCACTTTGTCGCTCAGGGCCACGCCCCAGTCCATGCTCTTGAACAGTGCTTCCAGATAATCGGCGTCGTAACCCATTGAATAAAGGGCACCTACCAAACCGCCGATACTGGTTCCCACCACCATATCCACGGGGAGGTCGTACTGTTCCAGGTATTTGAGGACACCCACCGTGGCAGCGCCTTTGGCACCGCCGCCGGAAAGCACCAGGGCAACCGTGGGCCGCGATTTGCGGATCTGCGCCATCTTGTAGCGGATTTTCCGCACGGCCGCGGCATCTTTTTCGTCCAGGCCGAAGGTGGCCGATTCCGGCACGGACAAATCCTGGGACTGGGACAGCAGCGGAGAAGTGAACAGGAACAGTCCTGTGAGAAGCAGTAGGAGTTTTTTCATCGTTCGTTGTTGTGTTTTCCGGCCAAAAGGCCGCAGGCAGCAAAGATATCCTCCCCTCGAGAGGCGCGGATGGTGGCGGTAATGCCACCTTTTACAAGGCTATCACGGAAGGCTTCCATCCTTTCCCGGGGAGCCGGACCGTAGGGAAAATCGGGGATGCGGTGGAAACGGATCAGGTTCACCCGGCATTCCAGGCCCCGCAGCAGTTTCAGCAGTGCGGCGGCATGGCGCGGAGTGTCGTTCCAACCGGCAAAAACAGTGTATTCAAAACTTACCCGGCGCTGGCCGGTGAAATCGTATTGGTGCAGCAGCTCTACCACGGACTCTATGGGCCAGGCCTTTTGTACGGGCATCATTTCCAGGCGCTCTTCCGGGAAGGGATTGTGCAGGCTCACGGCCAGGTGGCATTTGCTTTCATCCAGGAATTTCTTCAGGGAAGGCAGCACGCCAATGGTGCTCAGGGTCACGCGTTTAGGACTCCAGGCAAAGCCCCAGGGAGCGGTAAGGATTTCCAGGACGCGCTGGACGTTGTCCCAATTGTCCAGGGGTTCGCCCATGCCCATAAATACCGTATTGGTGAGTTCTCCGGCTTCCTCAATGCCAAAGAATTGGCTCAGGATATCGGCCGGCTCCAATTGGCCGTGGAAGCCCTGCCGGCCCGTCATACAGAACTTACAGCCCATCTTGCACCCCGCCTGGCTGCTCACGCACAGCGTCTTCCTGTCCTCCTCCGGAATCATCACCGCCTCCACGAATCCTTCCCTGACGGGAAACAAATACTTTTTCGTCCCATCGGCCGAAACCTGGACATCCACCGGAAGCGTCAGGCCCACCTCATAGCGTTCTGCCAGCGCTTCCCTGCCCTGCTTGGACAGGTTGGTCATTTCCTCTATGCTGCGTACCCGCTTCTGATACAGCCACTGGGCCATCTGTTTCCCTGCAAACGCAGGCAAACCCACCTCCAGCGCTATGGCTTTCAATTCCTCCGGATTCTTTCCCAGTAACCGTTCTTTCATCGGCCGGAACCAAGCAGATTATTCGTTGTCTTCTTTCAGGGCTTGTTGGTAGCAGTCCCGGCAGAGGGGTTCGTAGGTGTCTTTTTCGCCCAGAACCACCAGTTTCTTGCTGGCCGATAAGCGGTGCGAATGATTGGCCAACGCGCCACAGCTTACGCAGATGGCGTGTACCTTCTGGACATCCTCCGCGATGGCCATAAGGCCGGGCATGGGGCCGAAGGGCTTGCCCAGATAGTCCGTATCCAGGCCGGCGATGATTACGCGGACGCCCCGGTTGGCCAGTTCCTGGCATACGCCGATGATGCTGTCGTCGAAGAACTGGGCTTCGTCGATGCCCACCACCTGCACATCGGGATCGATTTGCAGCATACGGGAAGGCGTTTTGATGGGCGTACAGGAAATGCTGTGGGAATCGTGCGAGACTACGTCCAGGTCTGAGTAGCGTTTATCGATGGTAGGTTTGAAGGTGGCTATCTTCTGCTGGGCGAACTGGGCCCGTTTGAGGCGGCGGATGAGCTCTTCCGTTTTACCGGAAAACATGGAACCGCAAATAACCTCGATAGAGCCTGATTTTTTTGTATTTTCCAAAAACATTTCCGTAAATTTGCTTGGTTGACTTGATGCAAAGATAACACTTTATGGAAAAAAGTCCAACAGCCCTTTGCGGAAAACTCTACATCGTTCCCACCCCCGTGGGCAACCTCGAAGACATGACCCTGCGCGCCATCAAAGTGCTGCAGGAGGCCGATCTGATCCTGGCCGAAGACACCCGTACTTCGTCCGTACTGCTCAAGCATGTCGACATCCACCGTCCTTTGCAAAGTCACCACAAATTCAACGAACACCAGACCGTCCAGCTGGTCAAAGAGCGCATCCTGGGCGGGCTCAACGTAGCCCTTATTTCGGATGCCGGCACGCCGGGCATTTCAGACCCGGGCTTCCTGCTTGCTCGTACCTGCGCAGAAGAAGGCATTGAGGTCCAGACGCTTCCGGGCGCCACGGCCTGCATTCCGGCCCTGGTTTCCAGCGGCCTGCCCTGCGACCGCTTCGTTTTCGAAGGCTTCCTGCCCCAGAAGAAGGGGCGGCAAACCCTGCTGCAGTCTTTAGCCACGGAAACCCGCACCATGGTGTTCTACGAATCCCCCTACCGCCTGGTCAAAACCCTGGAACAGATGGCCGGATTCTTCGGCCCGGAACGCCGCTGCTCAGTGGCCCGGGAAATTTCCAAAATGCACGAAGAACACCGGAGAGGAACCCTGGAGGAAGTAGCCGCCTGGTTCCGCGAACACGAACCCAAGGGTGAAATTGTCCTGATTGTAGCCGGCGCCACGCCGGTAAAGGCAGAAAAGAAGCAGCGCTATGGACGGGGGGAAGAAGAAGGAGAGCGGGCTTAACGGCAGTTTCGTCACGGGCGCCATCGCCCTGGTTTTTCTCATTCTCGGTTATCAAGTTGCCCTGTTCGTCCACAAGGCAGCCCTCACCCGTATCGCCGCTAACCGGGACCACCCGGATACCGTGTATGTAATTGACAAGGAGTTAGCCGAAGACTTATTGCAGCCGTCGGCAGCAGCAGCCGGCTACGCTGATAAAAAGGCTGATGCCCCGCCGGATGACAAAAAAGTCGGCAGCCCTCAGGATGAGGGGCCTGTCATTCTGAGCGAAGCGAAGAATGTCCGGTCGGAAACCGTGCGAAAAAACGCCCCGCACAGTCCCCAGGTAGAACGGCTGAGGGAGCAGACACGGCGGGTGGAGAGCTTTCCCTTCAATCCCAATACGGTTTCCGTGGAGGACCTTAAACGATTGGGATTCAGTGAAAAGCAAGCGAAAGCTTTAGACCGGTTCCGCCAGAAAGGAGGCCGATTTAACAGGCCGACGGACTTCGCTAAAAGCTTTGTAGTGGCAGACAGCGTTTACAAACGACTGGAGCCCTACATTGAGATTCCTAAGCTGGACCTGAACCGGGCCGACAGCACGGCCCTTTTGGCACTGCCCGGTATCGGCCCGTTTTTCGCCGGAAAAATTGTGGCGTACCGGGAACAGTTAGGCGGTTATTCCCATCCGGAACAACTGATGGAAATCTGGCACTTCGACCAAGAGAAATATGATGGCCTTCAAGACTTGATTACCTGCTCCCCGCAGAAGCCTTACCCCCTCTGGACGCTCCCGGAGGCTCATCTGGCCCGTCACCCATATATCTCCAAGGCAGAGGCTCACGGCATTGTCCTCTACCGTGAGCACAACCCGCCGGAAACCTGTACGCTGGAGGGCCTGAAAAAAGCCGGCGTGCTCTCAGAAGAACACGCCGGCCGCTTATCCCGTTGCCGGATTGCTCCGGCCCATTAGGGAGCCTTAGTCCTGAACGGTGGCCATGGCTTCGCGGATCTTGGCCTCGATTTCATCGGCCAGCTCCGGATTGTCCATGAGGAGTTTCTTTACGGCTTCGCGGCCTTGGGCCAGTTTGCTTTCTCCGTAGCTGAACCAGGAGCCGGACTTCTGGATGATGCCCAGTTCTACGCCCAGGTCCACGATTTCGCCGCTGCGGGAGATGCCTTCGCCGAAGACGATGTCGAATTCGGCCTTCTTGAACGGCGGGGCCATCTTGTTCTTCACCACCTTCACCTTCACGTGGT
>CAMYWP010000053.1 GCA_947302825.1 uncultured Bacteroidales bacterium | reverse complement strand
CACCGGTATGACCTACTCCCAGTACGACATCCCTTACGGTTCTACGCTGTACTTCCAGGATGGCGCCTTCGTGAAGAAGGGCGACCTCATCTGCGAGTGGGATGCCTACAACGCCACCACCATCGTGGAAACGGCGGGTACCGTCCGCTTCGAGCACATGGTGGAAGGTGCCACTTATCGTGAGGAAAGCGCCGATGAATTCGCCACCAATACGGACAAGGTGATCATCGAAGGCCGTGACAAGACCAAGAACCCGGTCATGCTCATCGTGGGCGACGACGGTGTGGTCCTGCGTCAGTACAACCTCCCGGTGGGCGCCCATATCATGATGAACGACGGCGATCCCGTGAAGGTGGGCGACGTGATTATCAAGATCCCTCGCGCCATCGGCAAGGCTTCCGATATCACCGGCGGTCTGCCGCGTGTGACGGAACTCTTCGAGGCCCGTACCCCGTCCAACCCCGCCATCCTCTCCGAAATCAACGGTGAGGTGCTCATGGGCAAGGTCAAGCGCGGTAAGCGTGAGATCATCGTGAAGAACCGCAGCGGCAAGGAATGCCACTACGAAGTTCCCATGACCAAGCAGATCCTGGTTCAGGAGAACGACTATGTGAAGGCCGGTACCCGTCTGTCCGACGGCGGCACTTCGCCCACCGACATCCTGAATATCCTGGGTCCTGTGAAGGCACAGGAATACATCGTGAACGAGATCCAGGCCGTTTATCGCCTGCAGGGTGTGAAAATCAACGACAAGCACTTCGAGATCATCGTACGTCAGATGATGCGCAAGGTCCAGATCGGCGATCCCGGCGACACCGAATTCCTCCCGGAGGAACTGGTGGACAAGTGGGAGTTCATGGACCGCAACGACGCTATCTTCGGCAAGTTCTATGTGGAAGACGCCGGCGACAGCACTCGTTACGAAGAAGGCGACATCATCAACGCCCGTGACCTCCGCAGCGAGAATGCTTCGCTTACCCGTCAGGGTGCCAAGCTCATCGCGGCCCGTCCCGCCAAGCCCGCAACGGCTTCCCAGGTGCTGCAGGGTATTACCCGCGCCGCCCTGAAGACCGGCTCCTTCATCAGTGCCGCCTCCTTCCAGGAGACCACCAAGGTGCTGTCGGAGGCCGCCATCCGTGCCCGCGTGGACTACCTCGAAGGTCTGAAGGAGAACGTCATCTGCGGCCACCTGATTCCTGCCGGTACCGGCCTCGCCCGTTACCAGGATATCGTGGTAGGCTCCAAGACCGAAACCTTGGACCTCATGAACGAGCTGTAGAAATCGGCTTGTTCTGTAAATGAAATTCCCCGACCGTCCGGCCGGGGAATTTTTTTGTTATGCACAACCGCTCTAGAGCTGGATGGCTACGCGGAAGCTCATGTCTCCGGGTTTTACGCCGGCATACAGGTCTGTGGCGGTGACGAAGATGTTCACGCGGCCCAGGCTGTATTCGAAGTCCACGAAGGTGGTGTAGTACAGGCCGTCGGAGGTTTTCTCCGTACGCTGGGCGGGGAGGGGAGTCCAGATGGTGGCTCCTCCGTCGGTGAAGCGGCGGTACACCATCACCACGCCTTGTTCAATCACGTCCCGGGTGATTTCGGGCACTTCCAGGATGGCCTCAAAGTAGCCTTCGTCCTCGTTGCCGTACTCCACTTCCCGGTAGCCCCAGTTGTTGCTCTTGACGTTGAAGTCAATCAGGGTCATGTCCAGGCCCTCAAGAATATACTCTTCGGTGACGTACTTATTGGTACATCCACCGACGAGCAGGCCTACGACCAGCAGGGATAAAAGGAATTTTGTCGCTTTCATGGTTATGGGTGTTTATGGGTTTTGTCTTTTCAAAAAGCATTCCACAGTTTTTCCCATCAGGCAGGTGAGGGCCAGGGGACTATTCCGTTGATGGGATTGATAAGGCAAAGTTAAGCAAAAAATACGTATATTTGTACGATATGAAGCTTTGAAGCATGCGACCTTTATTCCTCACCAATACCCTTTCCCGCGAAAAGGAACTGTTCAAACCCATCCATGAAGGCCACGTGGGCATGTATGTCTGCGGCCCCACCGTGTACGGCGACGCCCACCTGGGCCATGCCCGCCCCGGCGTCACCTACGATGTCCTTTTCCGTCTGCTCAAGTACCTGGGCTACAAAGTGCGCTATGTGCGCAACATCACGGACGTGGGCCATCTGGAGCACGACGCCGATGAAGGGGAGGACAAGATTGCCAAGAAAGCCCGCCTGGAACAGTTGGAGCCCATGGAGGTGGTGCAGTACTATACGGAGCGCTATCACGAAGCCATGCGCCTGTTGAACGTGGAATCTCCGTCCATCGAGCCCCGTGCTTCCGGCCATATCATTGAGCAGATAGAGGCCATCAAGCAAATCCTGGCGGCCGGCTATGCCTATGAAAGCAACGGCTCCGTATACTTCGATGTCCAGAAATACAACCGGGACCACAATTACGGCGTACTCTCCGGCCGTACGCTGGAGGCTACGCTGGAAGGCACCCGCAGCCTGGACGGCCAGGGCGACAAACGTGCTCCGTATGACTTTGCCCTTTGGAAAAAGGCCGAACCGGAACACATCATGCGCTGGCCTTCCCCTTGGGGCGACGGCTTCCCGGGCTGGCACCTGGAGTGCTCCGTGATGGGCGCCAAGTACCTGGGTGCGGAGTTCGATATCCACGGCGGCGGCATGGACCTCATGTTCCCGCACCATGAGTGCGAAATTGCCCAGAATGTGGCCTCCCGCGGCACGCAGGGCGTCCATTATTGGGTGCACAACAATATGATTACCATCGGCGGACAGAAGATGGGCAAGTCCCTGGGGAACTTCATCACGCTGCCTCAGCTATTCAGCGGAGATCATCCGCTCCTCTCCCAGGCCTACAGTCCCATGACCATCCGCTTCTTCATCCTCCAGGCCCATTACCGCGGCACGCTGGACTTCTCCAACGAGGCCCTGCAAGCCGCTGAAAAAGGCTACAAGCGTCTGATGGCCGCCTGGCGCGTTCTTGGAGATGCTCCGGAAAGTGCGTTATCCCCTTCATCAGAGGTGGCTGCCATCATCGAGGCGGTGGAAGAGGCGTTGTGCGACGATATGAATACGCCCATCGCCATCGCCCATCTGTTCGAGGCAGTGAAGCTCATCAATGGCGGGAAACTGGCTCAGGCCGATGCATCGGCCCTCAAAGCCCTCTTCGACCAAGTGGTGGGCGGTGTGCTGGGCCTCAGGGACGAGGAAGCCGGCGCATCCGGCAAGGCCCAGAAGGCCCTGGATGGCGTGATGGGATTGGTGCTGGAAGCCCGCAAGAAGGCCCGTGAGGAAAAGAACTGGGCCGAAAGCGACCGTATCCGCGACACCCTGGCCTCCTTCGGCATCACCGTCAAAGACACCAAAGAAGGCGCCACTTGGACTTTAGAATAATCCTGTCATTCTGAACGAAGTGAAGAATCTCAAATTTATCAGTTGGAATGTAAATGGCCTGCGGGCCGTGGCGGGGAAAGGCTTCGCCGATATTTTCGTGGAGCTGGACGCCGATTTTTTCTGCCTGCAGGAAACCAAGATGCAGGCCGGTCAGTTGGACCTGGAATTCCCCGGCTATCAGAGCTACTGGAACTACGCCGATAAAAAAGGCTATTCCGGCACGGCCATTTATACCAAGCATACCCCGCTGAGCGTACGCTACGGCATGGGCGTGGACGAACACGACCACGAGGGCCGTCTCATTACGCTGGAATACGAAAAGTTCTTCCTGGTATGCTGCTATACGCCCAATTCCCAGGACGGCCTCAGGCGCCTGGATTACCGCATGGACTGGGAGGATGCCTTGCGAAACTATTTATCGGCCCTTCCCAAACCGGTCATCTACTGCGGAGACCTTAATGTGGCGCACGAGGAAATTGACCTCAAGAACCCTTCCACCAACCACCTGAATGCCGGTTTCACGGACCAGGAGCGCGAAAAGTTCTCTACTTTGCTGGGGGCCGGTTTCGTGGACAGCTGGCGCCTGCAGCATCCCGGTGAGGCCAAGTACTCCTGGTGGAGCTATCGCATGAACGCGCGGGCCCGGAACGCCGGCTGGCGCATCGACTACTTTGTGGTGTCGGAATCCCTTCGGGACGCCATTGTCTCCACCGACATCCACAATGAAATATTCGGCTCCGACCATTGCCCGGTGGAGCTGCAAACGAACTTTTAACAAATGATCTCTTTTACCTGCGACTACAACGAGGGGGCCCATCCGGCCATCCTGGAGGCCCTGGTGCGTACCAATTTCACCCAGCAGCCCGGTTATGGGGCCGATACTTTTACGGAATCGGCCAAGGCCCGGATCAAGAAGGCCGTGGGCTGCCCGGAAGCGGAGGTATTCCTGCTCACCGGCGGCACGCAGACCAATTCCACCGTCATAGCCACGATGCTCCGGGACTACCAAGGCGTAGTGGCCGTGGAAACGGGGCACATTGCCGTGCACGAAGCCGGCGCCGTGGAGTACACCGGTCACAAGGTGCTCACCCTCCCTGCCCACGAGGGCAAGATGCAGGCCGATGAATTATCGGCCTACTTAGCCCGTTTCTATGCCGACGGCTCCTATGACCACATGGTGTTCCCCGGCCTGGTTTATCTGTCTTTCCCCACCGAATACGGTACGCTTTACTCCAAGGCCGAACTGACGGCTATCCGCGAGGTGTGCGACCAATATGAGATGCCGCTCTTTGTGGACGGAGCCCGTCTGGGCTATGGCCTCATGAGTCCGGAATGCGACCTCACGCTGGAGGACCTGGCCCGCCGCTGCGACGTGTTCACTATTGGCGGCACCAAAGTGGGTGCCCTTTGCGGGGAAGCAGTGGTTTTCCCTTCAGGCAATGCCCCGGAGCACTTCTTCACCATGGTGAAGCAGCACGGCGCCCTGCTGGCCAAGGGCCGGCTGCTGGGCATCCAGTTCGACACCCTGTTCACAGACCAGTTATACTTCAAGATTGCCAAGAATGCCATCGGCCTGGCCATGCAGCTCAAGGAGCTATTTGTGGGCAAAGGCTATGACTTGTTCCTGGATTCGCCCACCAATCAGCAGTTTATCATACTCACAGAGGCAGCTGCCAAGGCCCTGGAGGGGAAAGTAGCTTATGAAGTGTGGGAAACCCTTCCCGACGGTCGCGCCGTCACCCGCTTTGCCACCAGTTGGACCACCACCCCGGAACAGTTGGCTACCCTCGCCGCCCTGCTGCCGTAGCTTACTGTGGCGCGTGTGGAGGTAAGCTATTGATTATTGGCCGATTACAGAAAATCGATTACTCCTTCCGGGGTAATCGATTTTTCGTAAATAACTTGTGGAGAGCAACTTATCTCCACACCCGATTTAGAACGGGAGGTCGTCGGAGGGTTCGGCGGCGGGGAGAGGGCCTTGGTAGGCCGGATTCACGGCCGGGGCCACAGGGCCCTGAGGGGCGTAAGGCTGAGGCTGCGCCGGCTGTGCGGCCTGGTAAGGCTGCTGGCCGTAGCCGCCCTGATAGCCCTGCTGCGGGGCGCCGCCCTGCTCTCCGTCCGGGCGTTTGCCCAGGAGCTGCAGGGTATCGGCCACCACTTCCGTGGTGTAGCGCTTGTTGCCGGTCTGGTCGGTCCAGGAACGGGTGCGGAGCCGGCCTTCGATGTACAGCTGAGTGCCTTTACGGACGTATTTTTCGGCTACGTCGGCGTTGTTGCGCCATACTACCACGTTGTGCCATTCGGTGTTTTCCCGCAGTTCACCATTGCGGTCGCGGTAGCGTTCGGAGGTGGCCAGCGGGAAGGAGGCTACTTTTACATTGTTGCCCGGGTTTTGCGGATTGTTCTCGAGGTAACGTACTTCCGGGTCTTTTCCAACGTTACCGATCAACATGACTTTGTTCAGTGACATAATATAAATGAATTAAAGGTTTGCGGGCATCCTGCTGCATCGCAGGGGCAAGTTACGAAAAAATTACAGCACCTGCAACATTTCCTGCACGTTGGGCTCTTCGCCGGTGAACAGCCGATAACCGGCCACCGCCTGGCCCAGCATCCAGCGCCTTCCGCTTACATAGCGGCGGCAGGGAATGTCAGAAAGCTGCGGAATCCGGTACTCTGCCTCCAGGACAACGGCCTGGGCAAAAGGAAGGCCTTCCGGTACCGGGGCTCGGCCGGGCAGGGTATAGAGCACCACATCGGGCGTGAGCCGGGCGGCCTGCTCGAAAGACACGGCCGGGCAGCCCAGAGCGGCGGCTTTTTCCAGGGATCGGCCCGTCACAGTAACTTGGCAACCCAGCATTTTAGCCGCATAAACGGCAGCGCGTGCTGCTCCGCCCGTCCCTACCACTAGGGCGTTTTCAAAAGACAGCCCGGTTTCCTGCAAAGCCACCAGGACGCCGTCCACATCCGTATTGTGGCCGATAAAGCCCTGTTCGCAGGGAACCACCAGGTTCACGGCACCGGTGGCCTGGGCCTTGGGCGACAGCACATCCACACGCCGGAAAGCATCCTGCTTGAACGGCGCCGTGACATTGATGCCGTCGTAGCCGTCCAGGAAGGCTTGCCAGGCATCGTCGAAGCGCTCGAAATCCAGGAGGTCGTAGCTGTGCCGGCCACCATAGCCGGCGGCTATCAGGCGGGGGCTCAGGGAGCCGGCCACAGGATGGCCGATAAGGGCGAATTTCATTTCTTCTTACGGAAAAAGCTTTCGTGAATATAGGAACCCAAGCCGCAAAGGGCCTGCGTAAGTACCTGGGATTCATGGTTGAGGACGGCATAGGCCATGCAGGAGTCCTTGGGAATCCCCCACAGCACCTGCAGGGCACCGCCCACCATGCCGTGATAGACGCCAAAGCCGCCGGGGACGGGCACCATGGAGCTGAGGCTGCCCACCAGGGAAATGAACAGGGCATCCGCGAGCGTGAAGGTGCTGAACTCCGGCATATCCCGCAGCGCCCACTGGATAGTGGCGCTCATGAACCAGTACAGCGTCCAGATAAGAAGGGTGTACAGCAGGAAAAGCCATCCGTTTTTCATGTGCCGGAAAGAGCCCAGGCCCTCCCCGATACCTTGGATAAAAGTCCAGACCCGCTCCCAGAAGCCACCTCTTTTTCTCAAATACCAGAACAGGGTAACGGCGCCGGCCCCCACGAGGACCAGGCCGGCCAGGAGCCAGGCCAGTAATCGGCCGCCCCAGGAGAAATTCTCGGAAAAGAAAGCCCCGAAATCGTCCCACTTGAGCACCAGGACCAAGACCGTGATGATCCCCACGAACAGCATGTCCCACACCCGCTCGGTCACAATGGAGCCCAGGGCTTTATCGGCCGATAAGAGGCGCTTTCCGTTAGCGTCTTTGGAGGAATGTTTGACTACATAGGCCAGCCGCACCACCTCTCCCACGCGGGAAAGAGCCAGGTTGGCGGCAGTGCCAATGCTATAGGCATTGAAGCAAGTGAGGATGGATGTGCCCGGATCCAGGGGCGTCAGGAGCATGCGCCAGCGCAGGCCCCTGATAAAGATGGACAGAACGCCCAGTGCCATGGACACCAGCACCCATTCCCATTTACAATGTTCCAGGGCCAGGACAAACTGGGTCCAGTCCATGCGGCGGAAGCACAACCAGACCAGGAGCACCGCCACGGCCACCCAAAAAACAGACGATAACCATTTCCCCGTTTTCTTGTCCATATCTACGCAAAGATAATGGAAAATCGGCAAAAAATGACTACTTTTGTAAGTAAGCACACAACGAATATGAAATCTATCCTGGGCATCGGCAACGCCCTCACCGACATCTTGGCCATCCTTCCGGACGACACCCTCCTTCGTAAATTCCATCTTCCCCTGGGCAGCATGCAGCACGTGGACATGGAAACCGGCGACCGCATTTGGGAAGCCCTCAAGCACTATGGAGTCAAATACGTTCCCGGTGGATCGGCCGCCAACACCATCACCTGCACCTCCATTTTCGGGATGCCTTCCGGCTTCCTGGGAAAAATCGGCAACGACGATCTGGGCAACCTGTTCAAAAGCACCATGGAGCAGTTCGGCGTGAAGGCGCAAATGCTTTATAGCCAAAAGTCCAGCGGCCGATGCATGGTGTTCATCACCGGCGCCAACGCCGAAAGGACTTTCGCCGATTATATGGGCGCCACCCTGGAACTGGGCCCCGACGACCTCCAGCCCGAATTCTTCGAAGGCTACGACTATTTCCATATCGAAGGCTATCTGGTGCAGAACCAGGAACTGATTTCAAAGGCGGCCCGTCTGGCCAAGGCGGCCGGTTGCATCATTTCCATCGACATGGCCTCCTACAACGTGGTGGAATCCAACGACGCCTTCTTCCACAATCTGGTGGAGAATTACGTGGATATTGTCTTTGCCAATGAATCGGAGGCCAAGGCATTCACCAAGAAGGAACCCCGGGAAGCCATTGATGAACTGGCGAAGGTCTGTGACATAGCCGTGGTGAAGGTGGGTAAAGCCGGTTCCATGGTCAAGTCCGGCGACGAATCCTATTTCATCGAACCCTGGCCGGCCACGCCCGTAGACGCCACCGGCGCCGGCGACACCTACGCTGCCGGCTTCCTCTATGCTCATTCGCTGGGCATGCCGCTGCGCGTTTGCGGAGAGGTGGGCTCCATCATCGCCGCCAAGGTAGTGGAAGTGGTGGGCACCAAGATCGACATTCCCCGCTGGCGCCAGGCCAAGGAGGAAATCCGCACCCTGATAGCCGCCAACCACCCCGCTTAAGCCCATGAAAAAGTACTTCTGGGTCCTGCTCATCTCCATGGTTCCGCTCATCGAAATCCGCGGAGCCATTCCCTATGCGGTCCTTTGGGGGCTCCCCTTAGTTCCGTCCATCATTGTGGCTGTTATCGGCAACATGATTCCTGTACCCTTCATTTTCCTCTTTGCCCGCAAGGTGCTGGAATGGGGAAAGGACAAAAAGCTCATCGGCCCTTTCTTCACCTGGTGCTTGCAGAAAGGCGAAAAGGGAGGCCGGAAACTGGAAGCAAAAGCCGGTCGGGGGCTCTACTGGGCGTTATTCCTCTTTGTGGGTATTCCGCTTCCGGGCACCGGCGCCTGGACCGGCATGCTGGCCGCCAGCATCTTGAACATGGACTTCAAGAAAAGCACCCTGGCAGCCCTTGGCGGCGTCCTGCTGGCCGGTGCCATCATGCTGGCACTCTCCCTCCTGGGCGTCGGCGCCTATAATCTAACCCAGTAGTTGGCGGGCCGTGGAGATAAGTGATTGATTATCGGCCGATTATAGAAAATCGATTACTCCTTTCAGGGTAATCGATTTTTCGTAAATGCTTTGTGGTGAGTAACTTACCTCCATGGCTTGCATATTTAAATAAAACTTCCGACCTTTGGAAAGGAAGAAAGAAAGAGCTGTTGAAAGAGATTATCTTTTCAGCTCTTTTGTCATGAAAACAAGAAAGTGTTACAACGGAATCATTAATCACTGTTATCAGCGTCCGAAAGAAAAAAGCGTTCTGTTTTATTCCGTCAGTGATTATCTGGTCTTTTTCACCATCTTTTGTGTAGTCGCTTCCAAGCATCAGGTGATTGTCCTGAAACTAGTCCAGATGCCCGATCACATCCACCATGCTACCATCGAACAGCGGAAGGGAGAATTGTCCAAGTTTGTAAGTGAATACAGCGCCCAATATGCCAGGGCATTCAATACCCTATGCGGAAGAAAGGGACCGTTGTTTGAACACCCTTTCCAGAGTGTCCCCAAATATGGAGATAAGAAAGCCCGTACCATCCTGCTCTATCTGGACAACAATCCGGTAGAACGAAGACTCGTTCAACGTGCCGAAGAGTATCGGTGGAATTATCTGGCTTATGGCAACAGCGACCATCCCTTCTCGGAAATAATCGTATTGCGGAAAGCCTCCATGCCCCTTCGTCGTGCTTTGGATAGGGTTAAAGCACAACACCGGGCCGGCCAGCCGATGACTTATCCGCTTTTGCAGAATCTGTTCAAGTCGCTTCCCAGCGACGCCGAGCGAAACCAGTTGATCGACTTCATAGTGACCACTTACTCTGTGATTGACCACAAAAGCGCCATCCGCTTCTTCGACAGTTATAAAGAGGAATTGATAGCGGCACATGCCAATACGGGTAGCGAATATGATTTGAACGAAGTGTTCATAGGAAAATCTGATCTTTGTTATAGTCAGATGTCCCGAATTCTTCATCAGCGCGGCATCATACAGGATATCCATGAGGTCATTTCCATGCCGCCTTCTCAGAAACAGGATTTGTTTCAACTATTGCGTGCGGAAACGTTCGCTCCGGCCGAACAGATTGCTGCCTTTTTACACATGCCTCTTTCTCGCGAGATCGGAAGAGCACACGTCTGAACTCCAGTCACTCTCTACTATCTCGT
>CAMYWP010000052.1 GCA_947302825.1 uncultured Bacteroidales bacterium | reverse complement strand
CCAGCGCCCTCCAAAGGTCAATAGTTAGTAGCAAGTAACAACTTTAAAATAAAAACATTATGAGCAAAAAAGAACTGTATGCAGCACCCGAAACTGAGGTGCTGGAATTGCGCCTGGAAGGCGTGATTGCAACGTCGGGACAACTGAACAATTTTACCGAAGAAGAATTTAGCGGTTCATGGAGTTAATTTTCTTAATTCGAGTTATTATGAAAAAAGTATATATTTCGCTGATTATTGTTTCTACTGTTTTCGCATTGTCGGGTTGCGATAAAGTTAATGTTGAGAATCCCGAGCTTTCGAAAAAGACTATTACTGCTTCAATTGATGTCGATGAGGAAACAAAGGTTGCTTTAGATTTAGCTGGTGGTGATGGAACAAAAAAACTAACCTGGCAAACGGGTGACCATATCTATGTTTTCTCGCCTAAAAAATCTACTCTCAGAGGGAGTCTTCAGTCATTTACAATTGGAACTGCTGGAGATATTACTAATGCAGGTCAAACCGCCACATTTACGGAAGACTCTCCTGCTGATTGGTCCGATGCCGGTTATGCAGTTGCTTTAGTTGGCCAAGATTTGTACTTGGCGTCTGGAGGAGCTAGTGCTTATGGGCCTAGGTTTAGTTTACCGGAAACTTATAGCTATAATCATGGTAATCCTAATACGCGCCTTATTTATATGTTCAGTAATAGGATTGATATTAAGGGAACAGATTATTCTCCTTTCTCCAACTTGACTTTTACCCCTATTGTTTCTATTGTAAAAGTACCGGTTACAGCAACTAGCACGAGTAGTTTTGTGCTTAATACTATCAAATTGGAAGCAGATTCAGAAAACGTTGCGGCAGGAACCAACGAAGGCTTTATTCCTCTGGTAGGAATTGGAATTGGTAATAGGTCTAATACCCTTGATTATTCAGTATTAGCTGAGGATGGTTGGAGTTGGCCTTATCGCGAACATCCTGCTTATGACAAAAAATTCTCTGTTACCTTGCAGAGTATTGGCCAAACAATCAATAAGGACGAGACAAAAAACTTTTATATTATTGTCGCCCCTGGTGATCACGGTAGTTTAAAAGTGACTCTGAATGGTTCTAAGGTATACACCTTAAACACGGCGCATTTTACAACGGCAAGAGGGAAAATACATCGTCTTCCCGTTCTTGACTGGGACGATAAATGACTAAATGCGGTTACTTCTGCAACCATAGACGGATTAAGTGATGTGGATAAAGACATTTGGTAGAAGTATATTAGCCCTTTCCCTGGCTCTTCTCCCCGCCTGCACGGCGCACATGGAGGAAGCCGGGGAATGGCTTTCCATAGGGATTCAGGCAAGTAGCCATGCAACCAAAACCACCATGACGGATGACGGTTCCGATACGGAATTCCGCTTCTATACCGGGGATGTTATGGGCTTCTTTGCTAACGGCGTGCTGAATAACAAACAGTTAACCTGCACGGATGGAGGAAGCGGCAGTTTCAGTGGCAAAATTCTTGTGAAAGGTGACCAGACCATTGCACGTCCCTCGATGGACTATTATGCCTACTATCCCTATAGCAAGACTGTGGGGGATGATCCCTCGGCACTAACTGCCACGCTTCCTTCCACACAGCGGGCTCCGTTTGACGGCCAGGCCGATTTCCTGGTGGCGGATCCAGTGACCGATAAGTATGACGTGGATGACTTTCCGGTATTGAACTTCGAGTTCAGCACGCATCTGTTTGCGGTGGTAAAACTTAGCATAACCAACACAAACGATGCGTATGCCGGTGAGGAGTTGCTTTCCATCGGCCTGAAAAGTACAGACACGCCGCTGGCGGGACAATTCACTTTCAGCGCAGTGGACGGGGATATGGAATTTTCAGATGACCCGAACTATCTGAGTGACCAGGTACTGGTGGAGTATGCCACACCGCCTACGCTTGGCAAAGGGACCACTCACAGTGTGTATGCTGTGGTGAATCCTGCCAACTATGCCAGCGGAACGTTGAGCCTGGTAGTGAATACCACCAACTACATTTTCACTATTCCCAGCACAAAGGTTCTTCGGCCCAAGACGCACCAGATGACAGCACTTTCGACAGCGGATATCGCCAGTGCTTCCCGCCGCAAACGTGTGCGATCACTAGTGATGTGGGGCGCGAGTTCTATGGGAAGTAGCCTGCAAGCAGCTATACAGGCACAATTGGGCCCCAATTGGACAGTTATTCGTTGTGGGGTTGCGGGTGACACTGCCCAGGAAGTAACTTGTCGACAAGGCGGTCTTCCCATGTACACCCAAGCATCTGCTTTCACCATCCCCGCCAGTTCGTCGGAATATGTGGACATAGATGATATTTATTGGTATTATAATGGGAAATATGGTAACGCTACAGGAGAATGGACATATAAACCAGGTTACGCACCAGCGTTGAACCCCCTCATTATCCAGGGCATCGAATGCGAGATATCTTATGATACAGCACGAAGCCAGCGTCGTATACGCCGGCTCGAAGACGGGGTCCCTGTAGAGATTCCAGCTCGCAGTCCAGTATCTACTTACGGATCCAGGGCATATGCCGATGCAGATGTCATTGCGGTCTATATGGGACTTAACGGAAGAGGTGCAACGCCGGACAACATTCTTATCGACATACACGATAGGATGGCGGCATACCTTACAAATCCCGAGGCTGTGATGATTGTATTAGGTTTTTATCCCAGCCCTACAGATTTTCCGCAATATTGGACACAGGCATATTCCAATGCCATGACTGCCCATTACGGTGATAGATTTCTCGATTACAGAATTGTTGGTGGCGGAAATAATGCCATCCCCTTAATGAAAGAGATAGGACAAATAACAGACGAATCGATGATTTCTGAGACGGACTGGGTTTATATAAACCGGGGTGACTGGCCTTTGAGCTGGTTTAGAAAAGCGGGAGATGTTCACGCCAATGACCAGTATGGTGTCAAAGTCGAGGCCATCCTCCTCCGTCGCCGAATGGCTGAACTGGGACTGCTGTAACGTCCTTATCGGCCTAACCCCTTTCTTCCTCCCGCCCCTCAAAGGCGGGAGGATTTTATATAAACCGGTTCAGTCTGTCGGCGAACAGCGCCACTTCGGACGGGGCAAGGTGGAGGCGTTTGGCCAGGGAGGGCCAGCCCCGGATGGCAGCTTTCACTTCGGCCAGGATGGCATCGGCCCTGGCGGCGGTGATGAAATAGGAATCATGTGCCTCACGTAGAGCCGTGAGGCTGGATTCGTTGGTGGTTTCGCTGATCATCAGGGCCTGCGTGAGGCTCAGGCTGGGGTTGAGATCGTAAGCCGGCGCCAGTGTCCATCCACGAGGGCTCAGCAGAAAGCCATGGTTCCGGAAATGGTCGTCCCCGTTGCCGATGCAAATATTGAACGCCACGCGACGGAACAACTCTTCCAGGTTCTGCTGCGTGTCGGGGCAGGCCTGCAGGATGAAATCCACCATATCCAGATAGCCTTTGCCAGCAGCCGCCCCGGCACCGTCCTTGAATCCCAGATGCGTGAGGGCCGATGCAAAGTGAATGCGCTTCCCGTCGGCCTTCCGATCGAAGCGCCGGGAAAGGAGGGTATGGTAGCGCTTCCCACACTCCATCACCCGCGTATCGGCGGCCAAAACACCACAGGAACGGGCCAGGAGATGGCCGAAATGCTCCCAAAGCGCCACGTCATGACGGTCGCTGCGGGAAGGATATTTGGCCACATACAGGCTCCCGTCCGTATCCATGACGTTGGATTTCGGGCGGGCGCCGCCCAACGAAGTGCCGGGGTTCAGGAGCTGATATAACCACCGTTCCTGGGGCAGCTCTCCCTTCTCATCGCTCCGCTCCACAGCATCGGCTGCATCGGCCAGCTCCCGGATGGTGGCGATGGGCGGAACGCGCAAATCGGCCTGGTCGTTGAGAAAGGGGCCGATGGGCGATTCTTTGAAGCGAAGCGCCCCCATGCGCATAAAATCGTCGATGGAAAGCAGATAGTCAAAGGATGTGAGCGCTTTAGGAGAACGCCTTTGCTGCTGAGCCTCAATGGCTTCCCGTTTTTCGGCCAGGGTTCGGCCCCAGCGGTCCGGGAGGGCGTCGGCGAAGCAGCCGAAAAGGCCTTCCGAAGCAAATTGCCTACCGGGAACGGTGAGAAGGTCTTTCCCCAGGCCGATACCACCGTATTTTGCCAGCCATCCCGGATGGTATGCAAAAGCGTACACTTCATTCCCCCGCACGCGATCGAAGTGCAGCGTTCCCAGTTCCTGCGGACCCGGGAGGAAGTCGAAATCGGCATATACAGTCAGGCTTTGCATAGGCTATTTTTTTGTGGCGCGTTCCCGATGCGGAAGTTTGGCATCCTGCAGCATGCGCCCCAGAGGGTCTTCCTGCGCCAAATGAAGGATATCTTTGTGCAGCCCAAGCACATACAATACACGCAGATATGTGCCGATGGACACCGTGGCGACGCCTTTTTCCACCTTTGTAAGGGTGGGGATGGAACACTGGGCACGCTCGGCCACCTGCTCCAGGGACAGGTCCCTGCGCAGCCGCGCCAGACGGACCTGTTCTCCTACCAGCGCCAGGTCATTGGCCAGGTCTCTAGGAAGCTTGTTTGCGAATGTCGTTTTACTCATAACATTAAATATATTTGCAAATATATTATATTTTCTGAAATTATATCTAATGTTTATAGAAAAACTCGTCCGGGACAGCTTAACATAAAAACCTCCCGCCCCTCAAGGCGGGAGGAGTTTTATAGCCTCGCCAGCCGCTCGCGAAGCAATGCTTTATAAGCCTGTTGAAGGGAAAGTGGTAGGAAAGAACTGTCTATCAGTTCCTCCCACTGGGGCAGGAAACTGGACATACGTACCATCATGCGAAGGGCCACTTTCTCCGGAATTCCGCTCGAGAGGAAGGCCGACAGGAAAGTCTCGCGGCCGAAACCGGCCTTGAGGCCACCGACTGTGAAGGTCATGGCCATCTCCTCGGGGTCGGACGGATCGGCCAGGAGCACGGGAAGAAGGTCGTAAGCGGGGGCTAGGACATAGCTGCGTCCACCGCTGTCCAGCAGCGAGAAGTTCTTGCAGTGCATGTCGGAATTGCCTGTAATCCAGGAGAATAGCACCACTTCCCAAAAGCGCTGCACGTCCAGCATAGGGGCCGATGAGTAGCGGCGGATGGTGTCGGCCAGCTGGGCATAAGTGCCCATGTATTTGTGTTCCGTTAGCCGGTTGGATAGTTGGCAAAGGTCCAGCATAGAGCGCTTTTCCCCTTTCGGCCCGCGATCCATGCGGCGGGTGAGATAGCCCAGTTCGCCGTCGGAGAGGCGGATGAGCGTGTGTGGGGCTGTGCGGATGCCGGCGGCATCGGCCATTTTCATGGTAAGGTCCTCCAGCTCAGGCAGATGAGCATACTTGGCGCTTTGCGGTTTGAAAATGTACTTGCCCCAAAGGCCCACGATGGTGAAACGGGCGGGTTCGTTTCGACCGCCACGGTCCACGTCCAGCGACATTTTGGCCTGAACGCCCGTGACGGAGGTGCTGGCCCGGATTACCTTCCTGGCCAGTTCCGACATATTGTCGCGCGTATAGGGCAGCAGCGGAGCATCCACACTTCCGAAGAAGCGCCGGGCGCAGGCCGGGTGGAAATCGGCCGATCCGGCCTCTTGATAGCAGTACAGGCACTTACTCATGGTCGTGGGGTTTTACGCCGATATCGCCAATACAGTCGCGACAACAGGCCATCAGGAGGGCCATCCGGTCCCGCGGGTCAATCTTCCAGGATGCCGATGCAATATCCAGCAGCCAGCCCTCCGGAATAAGGCCGTCGAACACCGGAAAGATCATCTCCTTCTCATAAGGCTGGGCCGATAAGGGCATGGTAGGGCTCAGCGGAAGAGCATCTTCCCGGCTTAGATAGACACTGTCGTAGCGAAAGTGGAAGCCATCCTCGTCTTCTTGCAGGATGCCACAGAAGCGGTCCTGGATGTAGATATCGGCCTGTCTCATAAGCTATTGCTTTTGACGGGGCCCAGTTCGTCCCCGAACAGGGCCAATACTTGATTCACCTTGTCCATTCGCAGCGTCTGCTTCCCCTGCTCCAGATCCCGCACAAAACGGAGCCCCACCCCCGCACGCATGGACAGCTCTACCTGCGTGAGGCCGAATTTTTTTCTCTGGGCTTTGATATGTCCCGAAAGTATTGTCATAATTATACCCTTTTGGGTGCAAAGATAGCATAATTTTTGAAAAATATACCCTATCAGGTATTAATTTTCTTATCTACTCTGGATTATACCCGATAGGGTCGCCCCCCTTAGACAAGAGAATTCTTGGCGTTATCCACCAAAACCCTTAACTTTGCATTCCGATAATACAAGCCGAAGGGCAGCAGGATATGAAAGAAAAATCGAGCGAGAAGAAACAGCCATACATGGCACCGGATACGCTGTGCTGGGCATTTTCTACGGAAACAGCGGTACTGACCGTTTCAGGAAACATTGACGAAGAACCGTGGGGGGACTAGCCATGAAGAAAGGAGCATTATGGATGTTGCCGATACTGGCATTTGTATCGTGTCAGGAGTTGGAGCCTCTGACAGAGAATGAGTTGCAGGAGGAGTCTGTAGTGAAAGGCGTCCACATGACGGTGCCGGAAATTCCCTTCGACGGCGGCGTGGCGCAGACGAAATCGGCCATGACGGTGAATGAAGCCACCGGATTGTCGTTCGTTTGGTCGGAAGGCGACGCAACAGGCGTGTATTCCACCTCAAGCGGGTTCGCGTGCTTCGACCTGGCATCGGGCGACGGGATGGCCGATGCCACATTCGACGGCGGCGGATTCACCCTGACAGACGGAAGCACCTACTACGCCTTCTACCCTTATGAGTTGTCGGCCAAGGACAAGACGGCCATTCCGCTGGTGTATTCGGGCCAGAGCGTTTCGGCCGATAACGACATGGTCTCGCCCATGACCAAGGATTATCTGTGGGCCAGCGCCGTGTCGGATGCCGGTAATGCGACGTTCTCGTTTGCGCACATCGGCTCTTTCCTTCGCATGAAGATAAGCCTGCCGGAGGGTACGGCCATCGATAAGGTGGAACTGGTGCCCATGTATGGGGAAGTGCCTCAGACAATGACGTTTGACATCACCAGCCAAACGCCGACGGTGAGCACGGCCTCGCCTGTCATGACGGTATCGACCACGGGCGTAACCGTGCCGGAGGGCGGAAAAGCCACGGTTTGGGCGGCCATGCCCCCGCAGGATTTTTCGGCCGATCAATTTGCCGTGCAGGTTACTTCCGGAACGGATGTTTTCTCGGCCCGGGCAGCCGGAAAAGCGTTCACTCCCGGCAAGGCTTACAGATGGGAGATTGAACCGGTGGATATGACCGAAGACCCGGGCTACGGATTTGCCACCGTGGCGGAGACCGGACTCTCCAATGTGACAGCATCGGTGGAGGCCGGAGAATATTCGGGTATTACCTACATGGGCGGAACGCAGTACGCCGTGGTGCACGACAAACTGAATGGTGGGGGCATTGTGTTCTATGACATTACCATTAACGACAACGGAACGGTGGGCGCAGTGTCCAAGAGCGTTCCTAAGGGAACATCCGAATCGGCCGTGACGGGCCGGGACAACGAGGGCATCGCCTTTGTGCCGGGAAGCCCCGGCCCCGGAACCCTGTTTGTGAGCGCCGAGGCCGATCAGAGCATCTGGGAATACAACTTGACAGGCTGGCCAACAGAACGGTCCCTCACCATTCCGGCCGATATGGCAGTGGACAAAATATCGTCCAACAAAGGCTTTGAGGCATTGACCTATAACGCCACCACGGAGCTGTTCTGGACAACCACTGAGTCGGAGCTGACCAAGGATGCCGCCACGCCTGGGCTGCTGCGCCTGCAAAGTTTCGGGACGGATTTGAAGGTTTCGGGCCGATATCTGTACCAGATGGACAGCCCTACAAAAAACGCCGCGGAGGCCGCTGCCGCAAAGTCCTATGTGTTTGGCGTTCCTGCTCTTGCAGCCCTGGACGACGGGAGGATTATCGTTCTGGAAAGAGAAGTATATGTGCCGAATGGCGACTATTCTGATTTGTATAACAACTCGTTTACTCGGACCAATCTGTATGTGGTTAATGCCGGCTCCGACAGCTCCGGTATTCTTCGGAAAACCTTGCTGACATCATTTACCACAAAGCCTTCATTGTTTACACCGACTTTTGCCAACTACGAGGGTATGTGTGTCGGCCCTACTCTTCCCGACGGCAGCAAAACCCTTGTCTTGATTCCGGACACCCAAAATGGCTCCGGCGGACTCACACAAGAGTACGTGAAAGTAATAACCTTCAAGTAAAAATCCTCCCGCCCGGGTCTGTGAGCCGGTAGCGCTGCTCCACGCAATAAACTTATAGCCCTTCCCGTCTCCGGAAAGGGCTATAGTCTGCAAACGCAATGTTTTTATCTGGGCCTCACGCTCGAATAATACAGGTCGGCTCCGGTGGAGAGGATGTATGCATCATCCAGGTATCCCAGGCTCACCATTTTGTCATGGATGAGCATAGCGAAGACTTTGCAGCCATACTCGTTGGGATGATGCAGGTCGTCCATTAGCAACGATCTGGGGATCTTCCCCTGCGACACGTAATTACGGTCTTCGTTACCGGCATCCAGATAGTAGTCAACGATGGAATCGTACACCCCTGCCCGCCAACATAACTCAGCAGCACGCAGTCGGATTTCCTTGTTCAGGAAAAGGACATGCTCCCCAAATAGTGCGCGCATGCGGTTTACAAAGGTCTCATCGACTCTGGTCAATTCTTTCAGGGAACGATGTGGCGCCAGAATGATGTATTGCTCCGATCCGTAATCTACCATGAGCTGTTGCTGGGCGAGCAGTTGCTCCATATTGTTATACCCGCCATTGGCATAGATGTAATATACGTTTACATCCACATTGGGGCTGATGGTGGAACCATTAGATGAAATCCATCCACCCGGCACATCCGTACAAGCCTCCAAGGGTTTTACGCTGCTGGCTGTCACTTGGCACTTGATGCCATTCACCGTACAGGGATTGACATACTTGTTTGCAAAACTTGAAGTGCGGAAATAACTCATGGGGACCTCATTCACAGCCGGATTGTCTTCCAGGCTCACCGTGCTCATCCCTGTACTAGTCTCGGGATAGGTCAGGGTATAGTCCTCATTGAACTTGACCTTGATGCACCCTTGCCGGAACATGGTCTCCAGCGTCGTACTGCCACCTACCCCTCCGTTATACATGGTCCAATTGGAACCCAGATACGTTTTCAGTTCTGTTGTATAACTCTTTCCCCAGCTGGTATAACTGTCTCCCCAGCACGCAATGCTCTTGGGTTCAGGTTCCGGCTCCGGTTCAGGAGGATCGGGGGGCGGATCAGGAGTAGGGTCAGGATCGAGTCAGTAGTCCCAACCTGCGGAGTCGTTGGAAATATCTACCGCCGGGAAGGTGAAGACGGTTCCTGTTTTACTGCGCTGCTCCGCGGTCAATGACGCCAGGATCTTTACCCGGGCAGTCTGAGCTACGCCAGCCTTTTTCCAGTTGATGGTAGCTCTGATTTGATAAGGTTCGTTATCAAATTCATCTTTCACGTCTTTGTTATTATCGGAAAAAACGATGTTAAAGGCCGTTGCCGCACCTGCGTTGTCAGCCAACGGGGCACTTCCAGTACAGTTATAATTTATGCTAGATGAGATATAGCTGTCAACAGACCAGAGACTCGTTTTAGTCGGGTCAGCATAATATGCGTCCAGTTTAGATAAATCGAGGGCGATTGGACCTGCAATTCCAAACTTGCCATTGTCTGTTCCACTTCCAGTTACCGTCGATTCTAACCTAATAGAAGAAATAGTTACATCTGACACGGTAGAGTAAAACTGCAGGCGCACAATATTTGCCAGGCATTTCATAGACATGGATTTCAAATCAGGACCGTACCCTAACATGGGCATACGGCCCGACTGTATGCTGTTTTCAACATAAGACTGGGTCGGAGGCACCTCCACTCGCATAAACGATACGTGTGCCCTGGGGTCAGACCCTAGAGTATATAAAACAGCGTAATTGGTACCAGTGGCAAAATCTCCACCTGTTTGTGACAAATACTGAAAATCGGCCTCATCTACATTATTCGAAGTTGTATAGTAGGTGTTAAAATAAAAACCAAGTGCTCCTCTAGCATTTAACTCTTCTTGAGTGGTCACTACTAACTGATCATCTTTTTTCCATACCAACTTATTATATTTTCCACCAGACAGAAACAGCCCTGTTTTGGTCTCGGTTCCGTTCTGCATATCCGGCATGGACATGGTAAAGGATTCAATCCGGTTGGTGCTATCCTGGCCCGGCTGCTCATTTTTTGAGCATGCAACTGTAGCGATTGCGATAATCGCAGCAACAAAATAGATCTTTTTCATACTCGTCAATTTTTACCAAGCTAAGGGTTGTTCATCAAGGGTAGGGACAGAACCGGTGGGACTTCCATCAAGAATAGCCTGCTCAAAGGCCAGTTCCAGCACCTCCGTTTCGGGTGCTGCATACAATTCTTTTTTCTTCATAGTGTTTTTTATTTAAAAGTTGTTA
>CAMYWP010000051.1 GCA_947302825.1 uncultured Bacteroidales bacterium | reverse complement strand
AGTCATACACAGCGCCGAAAGGCATGCTCTTGGCTTCCTCCATCAGGGCCAGACGCTCGAAGAACTGTCCGTTGTCCTCATACTCACGCAGTTTGGCTTTGGGTTCGAGCAGAGCCTGGAGGATGCACTTCTGTGTGGCGCGCGTACCGATGATGTAAGCACCGATACGGTTGATGGAAGCGTCGAAGTAGTCGAGTCCGACATGAGCGCGGTCGAGGGCGTCGCAGCGCACCAGTTCCTTGAAGAGGTCGAGGGTCTGGTCGTTCATGATGGTCACGTGGTCTGAGTCCCAACGAACGGGGCGAGACACATGCAACATTAGTTCAGGCACGTACATGAGCAGAGTAGAAACGAAGTCAGACACATTCTCCGTAGGCTCATAGTGACCTGTATCGAGGGTGAACATCTGCTTGCGGGTGGCGCAGTAGGCAGTATAGAAATCATGTGAGCCAACGGTATAGCTCTCCAAACCGATACCAAACAGCTTGGCCTCGAAACAGTTCTTCACGCCGTCGAGCTTCTCTTCCATAATCTCATCGAGTGAGGCGGCGAGGATCTCACGATACTTCTTGCGCTGAACGGGCATGTCCTTCGAACCGTCGTGTACCCAGATATTCATGATACAGGGGTCGTTCTGGGCCTTACCCATCGCGTCGGCAATGCGGCGGCAGCGCTTGGTGTGCTCAATCCAGAAGTCGCGGATACCCTTGTCAGGGTTCGACAGCGAAAGGTCGCCAGACTTCGGGTGAGAGAACGAGGTGGAATTGAAGTCGAGTTTCATGTTGTTCTCCTTGGCCCAGTCGATCCAGCTCTGGAAATGCTTGACTTCCACCTGGTCACGGTCTACGTATTCACCTTTGAAGTCGCCGTAGATTTCGTGCAGGTTCAGGCGGTGGTTACCGGCGAGGAGGCTCTTGGCGAAGAGCACGTCCTGGCGCACTTCGTCGATGTTGCGGGCGCGGCCGGGATAGTTTCCGGTGGTCTGGATACCGCCGGAAAGGCCTGCGGCGCTTTCAAAGCCGATCACATCGTCGGTTTGCCAGCAATGCAGGGAGATGGGGGTCTTCTCCAGGGTCTCAATAGCCTTGTCGGTGTCTACGCCGAATTCGGCATAACGGTCTTTGGCGATTTCGTAAGCGCTGTTGATGGTAGCTTCCTTAACCAGGCCCTTGGCCAGCTGGATGCCCTTTTCTAAAATGTTTTCTGCCATAATTATTCTGTGTTTTGTGTTATTAATGCTTGGGATAAAAGGTTTTCACGGCAAATGCCTTGGCAATCATGCGGCGCATGGCCCAGCGGTCTTTCACCAGGCCGGCGGTGCGGGCCTGCAGCATCACGTTGCCGATGGCCGTGGCTTCCATGGGACCGGCCACTACCGGCATGCCGATAGCATCGGCCGTCCACTGGCTCATGGTGTCATTGGCGCTGCCGCCGCCGATCACGTGCAGTTTCTCGATCTTGAACGGGGCAAAGCCCTGCAGCATCTCCACAATCTCTCCGTAACGCTGGGCCAGACTGTGATAAATGCAACTGATGTACTGGGCATCGTTTTTGGGAACGGGCTGGCCGCTCTTCTGCAGATAATCGTCGATGGCCCGGACCATGTTGGCGGGTGCGGCGAAGCTGGGATCGTCGGGGTTGATGCGGCCGGGGAAATCGGCCTCGGCCTGGGCCATGGCCTCCATTTCGCTGTACTTGTAGGTGCGACCCTCGGCTTCCCATACCTTGCGGCTCTGTTCCAGCAGCCACATGCCGGTGATGTTCTTGAGGAAGCGGGTGGTGCCGTCGATGCCGCCTTCGTTGGTGAAATTCAGGCGGGTGGAATCTGCGTTGATGATGGGGGCGGGCGTTTCGATACCCATCAGGCTCCAGGTGCCGCTGCTGAGGTAGGCGAAATGCTCGTCATCGGCCGGAACGGCAGCGATGGCCGAGGCAGTGTCGTGGCCGGCTACGGCAATCACGGGAATCTGCGGCAGGCCACAGGCTTCGGCGATTTCCTTGCGCAGGGTGCCGATAACCTCGCCGGGCTGGACGATGGGAAGGAGCACGTCCGTGCGTACCCCAAGTTTTTTCAGCAGCTCCTTGTTAAACTGGCGGGTGGTCTGGTCCATCATGCCCGAAGTGGACGCGATGGTGTATTCGCACACCTGCTTGCCCGTGAGCATGTAGGATAGCAGATCCGGCATGAAGAGGATATGGTGCGCATACTTGAGCGGGGCAAAGCCTTCCTGCGTTTGGGCATAGAGCTGGAAGATGGAATTGAAATTCATGATCTGGATGCCCGTGGCGCCGTACAGTTCCTCCCGGGGAACGGTCTGGAACACCTTTTCCGGAATGCCCTCCGTGTAAGGATCACGGTATGCGCGGGGATTGCCCAGCAGGGAGCCATCCTCGGCCACGAAGCCGAAATCCACGCCCCAGGTATCGATGCCGATGGAATCCGGCACAATCCCCTGCCGGCCTAAATCGGCCAGGCAGTTGCAGAAATGCTGGTAGATGGCCAGCACGTCCCAATAGTATTTGCCGCCCAGCTGGATGATGCCGCTGGGAAAACGGTAGACTTCCTTCATGTCGAAGGCATTGTCCGAGAAAGTGGCCAAGACCGCGCGGCCGGAAGTGGCGCCGCAGTCAAATGCAAGAAAGCGTTTGGTGTCTGCCATAAAGTTACAGTTTTGTACATTGCAAATTTATCACATTCCAATAACTTTTTTAATGAAGATTATGCGATAAAAACTTTGATTTTTGACAATTGTTTACTTTCTTTGTGCCATTATGAACGAAGCCATACACCTTAAATACCTGGCAACCTCCCCCAGCGACCTGCTATGGGGAACAGCCGTAAATTCGGTGGGTTTTCAGGAGGTGGGTCCCGGAGAGCCTTATCCTCCGTCCAATCACCCCTCCCGCTATCTGTTTTCCACGGACCGGGGACGCATCCTGGACGAATACCAATTACTTTATATTACCCATGGTCAAGGCACCTTCCGCAGCGCCAGCCTGGGCAATGCTGTTTCCGTGCGGCCGGGCACTTTCTTTCTCCTGTTCCCGGGAGAATGGCACAGTTATCGGCCCGACCCCAAAACCGGATGGAAAGAATATTGGATCGGCTTTAAAGGCACCCAAATGGACAATTGGGTGAAAGACGGCTTCTTCTCTGTCCGCAATCCTGTCATCCAGGTGGGTATTAAAAGCGACATCGTGGCCCTGTACGAAGACGCCATTGAAACGGCCAGGGACCAGCAGTCCGGCTTCCAGCAGCGCCTGGGCGGCCTGGTGGTACACCTGATGAGCCTGCTGCGCTTCTACAGCCGCAACCAGGCCTTCTCTGAAGTGGCCGATCAGATCAACCGCGCCAAAATCATCATCGCAGAGCAGCACCGCACCATCACCCCGGAGGGCCTGGCCGGTGAACTGTTCATGGGCTACTCCAATTTCCGCCGCATTTTCAAGGAATACACCGGTTTCTCCCCCGCCAAATACATCCAGGAAGTACGGATGAACCGCGTGAAGGAAGCCCTCACCAACAGTTCCCTTCCTGTGAAACAAATCGCCTTCGAAGCCGGCTACGAGAACGAAGACTACTTCTTCACCGCATTCAGGCGCATCACGGGCATGACCCCGCTGGCCTACAGAGAAAAAACCCAAGGGAAAAACGCACGCAACATATAATATAAAACGATCAAAATGAAAGAGTTTGGTTATTTTGATGACAAACACCGTGAGTATGTGATTACCACACCGGCCACCCCCTGGCCGTGGATCAATTATATGGGAACGGAAGACTTCTTTTCCCTCCTGTCCAATACGGCCGGCGGCTACTGCTTTTATAAGGATGCCAAGTTCCGCCGTATCCTGCGCTACCGCTACAACGGAGTCCCCATGGATGCCGGAGGCCGATATTTCTACATCAAAGACGGGGATACCGTCTGGAATCCCGGCTGGAAACCCTGCAAGACCCCGCTGGATTTCTACGAATGCCGCCATGGCATGGGCTACACCCGCATCACCGGAGAAAAAGACGGTCTGCGGGCCGATGTCCTCTTCTTTGTACCCCTGGGCAAACGCTGCGAAGTGCATCGGTTGCGCCTGACCAACACCGGGATGCAACGCAAATCTTTCCAACTGTATGCCTTCCTGGAGTGGTGCCTCTGGAACGCCTCCACCGACATGGAGAACTTCCAGCGCAACCTCTCCACCGGCGAAGTAGAAATTGAGGCCGATGCCCTGTACCACAAGACCGAATACCGCGAACGCCGCGACCACTACGCCTTTTATGGCGCCAATCGTCCCTTCGACGGGTTTGACACGGACAGGGAATGCTTCCTGGGTGCATACAACGGTTTTGAGGCCCCGCAGCAAGTGCTCTCCGGCACATCCGGGAACAGCATTGCCCATGGCTGGAGCCCTGTAGCCGCCCCGCGTTTTGACTTGACGCTGGAAGCCGGGGAAAGCACCGAACTTATCTTTGTGCTGGGCTATGTGCAGAACCCACAGGAAAAGAAATTCAGTGCCCCAGGTGTCATTAACAAAGCGCCGGCCAGGGAACTCATGGCCGCTTTTGCCAGTACTGAGCAGGTAGAGGAAGCTTTTGCCCAACTGCAGTCCTGGTGGGACCATCTTCTGGGCCGATTCACCGTTAAGTCCTCCGTCCCCGAACTGGACCGCACCGTGAATATCTGGAACCAGTACCAGTGCATGATCACCTACTTCATGAGCCGCAGTGCCAGCTACTTCGAAAGCGGTATCGGCCGTGGCATGGGTTTCCGTGATTCCAACCAGGACCTCACCGGCATTGTGCACATGATTCCGGAAAGGGCCCGGCAGCGCATCCTGGACATTGCCGCCACCCAGTTCCCCGACGGCGGCTGCTACCACCAGTACCAGCCGCTCACCAAGCGCGGCAACCACGACATCGGCGGCGGTTTCGGCGACGATCCCCTCTGGCTCATCTTCGGCACCGTGGCTTATCTGAAGGAGACCGGCGACTGGTCCATCCTGGACGAGCCCGTTCCCTTTGACAACCAGCCCGGCAGCGAAAAAACGCTGCTGGAGCATCTGAAAATCAGTTTCCAGCACGTAGTGGACCGGCGCGGCCCTCACGGCCTGCCCCTGATCGGCCGGGCCGACTGGAACGACTGCCTGAACTTGAACTGCTTTTCCTGGAACCCCGACGAATCGTTCCAGACCACGGAAAACAAGTCGGAAGGCAGTAAGGCGGAATCCCTGATGATCGCCGGCCTGTTCGTGGCCGAAGGACGGGATTTCGCAGAACTGCTGGAGCGTCTGCAGGATCCCATGGCTGCCAGCGTCCAGGACGCTGTCAAGGAAATGGAACAGGCTGTGAAAACCTACGGATGGGATGGCGGATGGTTCCTGCGGGCCTATGACTTCGACGGCAACAAGATCGGTTCCCACGAGAATCCGGAGAGCAAGATCTTCATCGAAAGCCAGGGATGGTGCACCATGGCCCGCATCGGGGCCGAAGAAGGGCTGTGCGATAAAGCGCTGGATGCCGCTTCCGAGCAGCTGGAATGCGAATACGGCCTGGTGTTGAACGCACCGGCTTACACCACCTATCTGGCCGAATACGGCGAAATCAGCTCCTATCCCCAGGGATACAAGGAGAATGGCGGCATCTTCTGCCACAACAACCCTTGGGTGATTATCGGCGAAGCCATGGCCGGACGGGCTCAGGATGCCTGGCGGCATTACTGCAAGATTACCCCCGCCTTCACCAAGGACCAGGCCCTGCGCAAAGTGGAACCCTATGTTTTCTGCCAGATGATAGCCGGCAAGGAAGCCGCCCGTCCGGGAGAAGGCAAGAACAGCTGGCTCACCGGCACCGCCGCCTGGACCTGGAAGGCCGTGAGTGAGGCCCTGCTGGGCATTCAGCCCCAGTACGATGGCCTGCTCATCAAGCCTTGCATCCCCATCGGCAATTATTACATTCACCGGCGTTTCCGGGAGGCCGAATACGACATCACCATCCATCAGACCGGCAAGGGCGGCAGTGTCTATATCCCCTATAAGCCTGGGAAGCAGGTATTGGAACTGACCTTTTAACCACAGATGAAACTGCTCTTTGCACACGGGCTTGCCTCCTCCGGCGCGTATAAGCTGGCCGATACCCTTCGCATCTGCCTGAAGGCGGAAGTGGTGGCACCGGACCTTCCCATCGACCCGGATGAGGCTCTGGCGCTGCTCCGAAGCCTTTGCGAGCAGGAAAAGCCGGACTTGGCCGTGGGCCTGTCCTGGGGCGGTTTCCTGGTCCAGCAGCTGCGCGGGCAACGGAAAGTGCTCATCAATCCGGACCTCAATGTGTCCGTCCTGCTGCACGTGATGAAAGGCGAGGTCCAATACCTTTCCCCCCGCCGCGACGGGGCCACCTCCCTCACCATCACCTCCGCCCTATGCGACCGCTATGAGGCACTGGAAGCCGTCCAGTTTGCCGGTATCGATGCCGCCGAGCGGACCCGCACGCTGGGCTTCTTCGCCCAGCAGGACGAACTGGTCCATTGCGGTCCCCTCTTTGAAAAAAACTATCCGGGACAGGCCGTAGCCTATCCCGGAGGTCATTTACCTACTTTTCCGGAGGTGAAACAGTTCATCGCCCCCCGGATACAGCAGTTCTACTTGGAAGGACGCTTGTAACCGTCCGTGTTGCAACGGTCCGTCATCCGCTGGATGCGGGTGTTGATGTCCGGGTGTGAAGAGAACAGGTTGCTCACAGGACCCGTTTGGCCGCTGCCCGACAAAGACCGCAGCTTTTCAAACGACATCACCATGGCCCAGGGATTCTTACCGGCTTTCACCAGGAAGTTGTAGCCATAGTCGTCGGCCTCGCTCTCCTGGTCGCGGGAGAATTTGGCATCCAGTATGGCGCTGCCCAGGGCTCCCAGCTGGGAATCCGTGAGGGCCGCTACCGTTTCGTTGGTGGAAGCCAGGCCTTCCATGGCCGCGCTGGTGAGGATGGCGGCGCGCATCTGCCGGCGGGTGTGGTTCAGCGCCACATGGCCGATTTCATGGCCGATCACGCCCAGCAGTTCGTTGTCGCCCATGGCATCCATGATGCCGGTATAGACGCGTACGCTGCCGTCGGCGCAGGCGAAGGCATTCACTTCGTCCTCCTTGTAAACCTTGAAATTCAGCGGAACTTCATTCACGCCGTCCAGGCCCTGGGTGAGTTTGCGCAGGCGCTTGGTATAAGCGTTGTTTTCGGGAAGGACCGTGCTCTGGGCATCCAATTGGGTGATGTACTGGTGTACGTAGTCCTGTACCTGGGCGTCTGTAAGGGTAAGCGCCTGCAGGGCATACGCACCGCTTTGCATAAGCCGCTGCGGATCCAGGCTCAGGGAACCCATGCTGCCGCAGGAAACCAGCAGCATGCCGGTGGCGATAAGGCTGAGTAACTTTTTCATAATATTGCTAATCAATTATTTACGAACATAAGACACAGACTGAAGGTTATCGGAGCTTCCGCCGCAGAGCAGTTCCCATTCTCCGGTGGCAGGCAGCATATCCTGCTTCTCCTCGTTCCAGCTCAGGAATACTTCGTGCGTAAGCGGGAACGATACCTCTACCGTTTCCCCGGCGGGGATGTTCACGCGACTGAAGCCGCGAAGGCTCTTGAGCGGGCCTTCCGTATCGGCCACGTTGCGGACATAGAGCTGGACCACCTCCATGGCATCACAGGTACCGGTATTACGCACGGGAACCACCAGGGTATCGTCCTTCACAACAGGTTTGCCATACTCAAAGGTGGTATAACTGAGGCCGAAGCCGAAGGGGAACAACGGCTTGCCGCCGAAATAACGGTAGGTGCGGTTCTGCATGGAATAATCTTCGAAGTCCGGCAGCTGTTCCACCGAGGTGTAGAAGGTAACAGGCAGTTTTCCTGAAGGAGCCACATCGCCCAGGAGGACATCGGCGATGGCGGCGCCGCCTTCCTCACCGGGATACCATACCTGCAGGATGGCGTCGCAGCTCTGGGTCTCCGGTTCCAGGCCCATGGCGCTGCCGGAGAAGTTCACCAGCACCACCTGCTTGCCGGCCTTCTTGAGGGCCTGAAGCAAGGTGCGCTGCACTTGCGGCAGTTCGATGCTGGTACGGTCGCCGCCCTTGAAGCCAGGCAGCGGCACGTTCATCTCTTCCCCTTCCAGTTCCGGCGAAATGCCGCCGGCAAACACCACGATATCGATATCTTTCAGTTCCTTCATGATGGCCGGAATGTTCAGGGCCGGCAGGAGTCTCTCCTGGAGGCGTTTACGACTCTCCACGTATTCCTGGTCGTCGGCATGCTTAGGATCGATAGGGATGACATTCTCGGCACCCACCAGGCCGCAGCCGCGGATCACTTTCAGGCCGGGGATGCGGGCTTTGAGGCCGTCGGCCAGGGTAATGGTCTGGTCCGGAATGCCGTTGTAGTTGCCCCACATCATTTCGCGGTCGTCGGCGTTGGGGCCCACCAGGGCTATGCGGGCATCGGCCTTGAGCGGCAAGAGATTATTATTATTCTGTAGCAGAACAAAGGTTTCCAGTGCCATCTTGCGGGACAGGGCCAGGTGCTCCTCCCCTTCCACAATACTGTCTTCCAGGTAATCCCAGGGCTCCACGTTGCCGTCCAGTTCTCCCAGACGGATGCGGGCGGCGAGAAGGCGCTCCAGGCTGCGGTCTACGTCTTCCTCCGACAGCAGGCCCTGCTGTACGGCCTCGGGAATGTGGCGGTAGGTGTTGCCGCAATTCAGGTCCGTCCCAGTATGCACGGCGGCAGCTACCGCGTGGGCTACGTCTTCGCTGAAACCGTGGCAGCCGGGATCGAAGAAATTGTGGATAGCCCAGCAGTCTGACAGCACAATGCCTTTATAACCCCATTCCCCGCGGAGGATGGTATTCACCAGGTAATCGCTGGCGCCGCAGGGGAAGCCGCGGAAGCGGTTATAGGCAATCATCACTTCCTGGACATCGGCCTTGGTAACCAGGTCTTTGAAGGCGGGCAGATAAGTTTCCCGCAAGTCACGCTCACTGGTCTGGGCGTCGAAGCTGTGGCGCAGCGACTCCGGACCGGAATGGACGGCAAAATGCTTGGCGCAGGCGTGGGCCTTAAGCACGGGCGCATCGATGGGGCCCTGCAGGCCACGAACCACCGCCATGCCTAACTGTCCGGTGAGATAGGGATCCTCCCCGTAGGTTTCCATACCACGGCCCCAGCGGGGATCGCGGAAGATATTGATATTGGGAGTCCAGAAAGTCAGTCCCTGATACTGACCCACATGGCCGGCCTGAAGGGCCTGGCGCTCCTTTACGCGGGCTTCGTCGCTCACGGCCGTAAACACCTCATACACCAGCGGTTCGTCGAAGGAGGCGGCCATGGCGATGGGCATGGGGAACACCGTGGCCTTTCCGTTGCGGGCCACCCCGTGCAGGGCTTCGTTCCACCAGTTGTAAGACGGGATGCCGAGGGCCTCTACCGACGCCGAAGAATGCTCCATGAGAGAGGCTTTTTCTTCCAGGGTCATCTGGGCGATGAGTGCCCGGGCCCGCTGCTCCGGCGTGCGTTCGCGGGCACAACCGGCGAGCAGCAAAACGGCCAGAGTGAGAAGGGATAATGATTTGCGCATAGGATCCAGTTTATTTATGCAAACTTAATAAATTTCGGGAAATATTCCTTATTTTTGTGCCATGAAAGGCAAAAACCCCGTTCTGATCCAACTCAAGAACGCGCTGGTCGATAAACTGAAGGAGTCGCTCATCTCTGTTTTTCCGGTAACCCTTCTGGTCTTTCTGCTGGCCGTAACCCCCTGGGTGGATATTTCCCCCCGGGAACTTACCGTATTTGGGATTTCCGCCCTTTTCCTTATCCTGGGCATCAGCCTGTTCAATCTGGGGGCCGATTTAGCGGCTGGGCATTTTGCTAAGCGTCAGCTTCGTCATGGGCCTTTTCATTACGGTAGCCGAACCCGACCTCTCCGTCCCGGCCAATCAAGTTGCTGCCGTCATGAACGGACAGCTCCTCATTTTCACGGTGGGTTTCGGCGTGGGCCTCATGCTCCTGCTGGGTGTCATGAAGATCCTCTTTCACCGGGATCTCACCACCCTTCTCCTGTTCGGCTATATGGTCCTGTTCTCCCTGGCCGCCATCCTCATCGACAGGGGCAAGGGCTCCCTCATGGCCATGTCCTTCGACTCCGGCGGTGTTACCACCGGCCCCATCACGGTACCGTTCATCATGGCGCTGGGCGTAGGCATCGCCCTCACGGTGGGCGGCCGGAATGCCAGTGAAAACAGTTTCGGCCTCATCGCGCTCTGCTCGCTGGGCCCCATCGTGGCGGTTCTGGCTTTATCCCTGCTTTCCAGCGGAAACCTGTCCTTCTCAGTGCCGGACTATTCCATGGAAACGGTGCTGGACCATGGCCTGGGCAAGCATCTGCTGGCCACCATGGGGGACGTGGGGAAATCCCTGGTCCTCATCGTGGTCTTTTTCTTCATCCTGCAGTTCGCCATCCTCAAACTCCCCTTCTCCAAGATTATCCAGATCGTTTTGGGCATCGTTTATGCCTTCATCGGCCTGGTTTTATTCCTGGCGGCCGTGGAGATGTCCTTCATGCCCATCGGCTATAAAATCGGCCTTCAGCTGTCCCAGCAGTCCCCTGTCCTGATTATCGGCTTTGCATTCCTGATCGGTATGGTGGTGGTGCCGCTTTTCACGCTGCCGACCCGGAAGGCGGGCAAAACCCGCTGGAAGTACGCCAACGAGTCCCAGGCCTGCAACGATGAGATCAACGGCATCCTGAACGAGACGCTTTCC
>CAMYWP010000050.1 GCA_947302825.1 uncultured Bacteroidales bacterium | reverse complement strand
AAGATAAGGAGAAAGGTTGCATTGACCTTTCCCGTGCCGGCGAGCTGGGAGAAACTGGCGCGTACGATGTCATCTCCCGCTACTGCGAAAAGGAGGACCGGCCGTGATGCGTTTCGTAAGTTTCTCCAGCGGCAGCTGCGGCAACTGTTACCTGCTTTTGGGCGACCAGACCGGCATCATGATCGATGCCGGCGTAGGCATCCGGCGCGTGAAGAAAGAGCTGGACAACCTGCATCTGGGATACGAGGATATATCGGCCATCCTGGTCACGCACGACCACGGCGACCATATCCGTTCGCTGGGCTCTTTCTGCAAGCGGGTGGGTGCACCGGTCTGGACCACCCGGCCCCTGCACGAAGCCCTCTTGCGGCATCCGTTTACCCGGGACTGGATTGGCCCCTTCCGGCAGAATCTCACGCCCGGCGTCTGGAATCCGATAACGGAAGAATTTGACGTCCAATATTTTATTGTACCTCACGATGCTACGCAGTGCGTGGGCTATGCCATCCGCTACGGTGAGGAACTGTTCGTGCTCATGACCGATATGGGCCATACCACGCCAGAGGCCCTGCGCTGGGCTTCCCTGGCCACCACGGTGGTGGTGGAGTCCAACTACGACCTGGACATGCTGGTGGGCGGCGACTATCCGCAGGAGCTCAAGGACCGCATTTCCCATGGTATCGGCCACCTGTCCAACGATGCCTGCGCCCAGGCTATCGGCGCTTTCATGCACCCGGGCCTCAGGAACCTTTTCCTGTGCCACCTGAGCGGCAACAACAATACGCCGGAACTGGCCTATGAAAGTGCCCGTAATGCCTTGGAGGCCGCCGGGGTAGAGCCCGGCACCGTGAATCTGAGGGTGTTGCGCCGTGGCATCGCTTCCCCGCTTTTGACATTATAACCTTCTGCGCTCATGAAAGATTTCCTGAAAATGATGCGGCAATATGCCACCCCTTACAAAGGGTACCTGGCGGGTTCGGTGGTGCTGAACATCCTGAGCGCGGTGTTCAACATCTTTTCCTTCGCCATCCTGGTGCCGCTGCTGAACATCCTGTTCAAGGTGGACGACACCGTATATTCGTTCATCCCCTGGGACAGCGAGGCATCGTTCAAGGACAAGGTGATCGGCAACTTTTATTTCTACGTATCCGATTTTGCAGGAACGCACGGCGCTGTCACCACGCTGTTCCTGCTGGCCGGGGTCATGATCCTGTTCACAGCCCTCAAAACCAGCTGTTATTTCGGCTCCAACGCCGTCATGATTCCCATCTCCACGGGCATCGTGAAGGAGCTCCGCTGCCGCATTTACAACAAGATCCTGAGCCTTCCCATCGGCTTTTTCACGGAAGAGCGCAAGGGCGACATCATTGCCCGCATCACCGGCGACGTGTCGGAGGTGGAGAATTCCATCATCGCCTCGCTCTCCATGCTCATCAAGGATCCCATCCTCATCGTCATCTACTTCGGTTTCCTCACCTGGATGAGCCCGGAAATGATGGTGTTCACCATTGTCTTTGCCCCGGCCTTCGTTTGGATTATGGGCGTTATCGGCAAGCAGCTCAGGCGCTCTTCCCTGGAAGCGCAGGCCCTGTGGAGCGACACCATGAGCCAGGTGGACGAAACCCTGGGCGGACTGCGCGTGGTGAAGGCTTTCAACGCCGAAAAGAAGATGTCACAACGTTTCCAGGACATCACGGACCGCATGCGCCGCAAGGTGGCCCGCGTGAGCACCCGGCAGGCTACAGCCCATCCGGTGAGCGAATTCCTGGGAACCGTGATGCTCATGATCGTGCTTTGCGTAGGTGGCATCATGATCATCAACGGGAAAGGCCTTATCGGCAACAGTAAATTCATGGACGCTTCCACGTTCATCTATTTCCTGGTCATCCTGTACTCCGTAATCGAGCCCATCAAGGAGCTGTCCCGCGCCACCTACAGCGTGCGCAAGGGTCTGGCGTCCATGGAACGCATCAACAAGATCCTGGAGGCCGATAATCCCATCCAGGACCCTGAAAAACCCGTATCCCTGGACGGTTTCCAAGATAGTATCCGTTTCCAGGATGTGAGCTTCTCCTACGACGGCAGCAAACAGATCCTGGACAAGGTGAATCTGGATATTCCCCGCGGACGGATGATAGCCATCGTGGGCGAAAGCGGCGCCGGAAAAACCACGCTGGTGGATCTCATTCCGCGTTTTTGGGACGTAACGGCCGGCAGCATCACCTTGGACGGGAAGGATATCCGGGACGTGGCCGTGAAGGACCTGCGGGCCCTCATGGGCATCGTGAACCAGGAGCCCATCCTGTTCAACGACACCATCTATAACAACATCGCCTTCGGCGTGGAAGGTGCCACCGAGGCCGATGTAATAGCCGCCGCTAAAATCGCCAACGCACACGATTTCATCCTGGAGAAGGAGCAGGGCTACCAGACGCCCATCGGCGACCGTGGCAGCAAGCTCTCCGGCGGCCAGCGGCAAAGGCTTTCCATTGCCCGCGCCATCCTCAAGAACCCGCCCATCCTTATTCTGGACGAAGCCACGGCCTCCCTGGATACGGAGAGCGAGCGCCTGGTTCAGGATGCCCTGGACCGCCTGATGAGCACCCGCACCACCATCGCCATCGCCCACCGCTTGTCCACCATCCGCCATGCCGATGAGATTATAGTGATGCACGAAGGTCGCATAGTGGAGCGCGGCAAACACGAGGAACTCATCGCGCTGGGCGGTTATTACAAGAAACTCAACGACATGCAAGCCCTATGATCCCGCAATTGACCCTCCCTCTGATCAACCTGAATGAACAAGATCTGGACTGCGTTTTGGAACTGAAAGGCGCTCGCTTTGAAGTTCAGCAGATAAACTGGCCGGCCGATTTCCCCTATGCACCTTTCTGCAATGGCAGAATCGCCCGCACGAAGGATGCCCTGGTGGTGGATTTCCGCGTGAGCGGACTGGACCTCCGTGCCCAGAATACCGAAGACAACGGCAGCCAGTGGGAAGACAGTTGCGTGGAAATCTTCATCCAGGACCCTTCCGGGGATGTTTATTACAACTTTGAGGTGAATCCCCTGGGCAAGGTACTGGCCTGCACCGGCCCCGACCGCAACCATCGCACGCCCCGACCGAAGGAGGAGATGAAGGAGATTCTTCGCTTCGCTCAGAATGACAATTGTCATCCTGAGGAGCCGGAGGCGACGAAGGATCTCACGGGCGTGCAGTCCTGGCGCGTGGGCCTGGTCATCCCCTTCCGCCTCATTGGGGTGGATCCGGAGCATCTGCCCGCCAGCATCCGGGCCAATTTCTACAAATGCGGGGACCTCACGGCCCATCCGCACTTTCTAAGCTGGTCTCCCATCTTCACGGAGCAGCCCGATTTTCATCGGCCCGAATTCTTCGGCGAACTCCTGTTTTAGATTTCCACCCTCAGCCTGCCCTTGTCGGGGACAAGCCGGAAAACGGTTTCTACGCCTTCTGAGCGAAGGTCTTCCATAGAGCCCTTATCCAGCTTCACTCCGTAATCCAATCCCTGGTAACGGGCGTGGAGGGCATCTCCGGTGATTTCCGTGAAAGGCAGTTTTGCGCCGGGTGCAACGGAAAGTTCCATGCACCATTTCCCCACATTTCCTTTGGAAGCCACCTCAAAGCCGTCTTCGGTGAAGGACAGGACAAAGCGTCCTTTCCCGTCGGCAGAAGGCCAGGTAACAACCTGGCAGCCATCCTTTTCCGAAAACGCAGGATCCCCGCCGTCGAAGTCCGGGGCTACCAGATGCAGGCCGGCCATCTTGTCGGCCGTACTCCAGAGGCAGCCGTCCACCAGCGGAAGCGTCTCATAGTGGAAAACAGGGAGCGTATCGGGATGGTCCAGATACTCCGAGCGCAACTGCTCGTCAAAGACATGCAGGTCCCGGATTTTCAGGGATGCCCCTTCCCAAAGAAGATTGACCCGGTAGTTCCGGCTGTTGAACCAAAGGGTTTTCCGGCCATTGCCCTGATAATCTTCTGTGGTAATTACGGTGGTAGGAGGGGTTAGCGGATAGTTCTCCTTGAACCATCGGCCTGTCTGGAGAAGGGTCTCGATGCGCACTTTCCCTTCCGCCTGCAGTTTCTGAAGGCAGGAGGTCTGATAGACAAAGCCATCCTTCATCCAGTCCCAGGTGAAAGAGTTTTCCTGTCCCACCTGCACATAGTTGTACCCCAGATGCGGTTCACCAGTGAACATGCGGAAGAACCAGTCCACCCAGGAGGGGCTGCCACCGCCCAATTCATACACGGGCTCCAGAGTCACCACACTCTGGACGGCTCCACCCACACCGGCTTCATACTGGTAGATGGGGTCGCTGCCCAGCATCCGGAAAATGGGAATGTCAATGGCCCCTTCGGCCGTCTGGGCCGGCATATAGGCATTCTGGCGGCTGGGATAGTATCCTCCGTTCCAGTATCCGCCCCAGAGCGTGTAGCCGTCGGTCCCCACCTGGTCCCGGCAGGAGCAGGAAGCCTCAATGCCATATTTGTCACGCAGATAGGCCAGCGTTCCCGCTTCGATGAACCAAGAGCCCACCGAGCTGGGATATTGGCCGAAGATTTCCTTGAACTTCTCCATGTAGACATCGGCCAGGTGTTCCCTTTCGGCCTGGGTGTAACCCACCGAAAAGCCCACGTGGGCATGCCAGTCCCAGGGGAAGCGCCCCCTCCAGGTGTAGCCGGCGTCTTCCACATGAGGCTGGGTGATCTCCCACCAGGCCCCCACCTCGCACCCGCGCTGCATCTCTTCCTTCATGAGCGCCTGATACGAAGGGTCAAGCAAGGCATCATACTGGAGAAGATAGGTGCCCACCAGGCCCTTGCTTCGAAGGTCTTCCGCCTGCGACCGGACGGTTTCGAAAAGGACTTGGTTGGTGATTTCTTCGTCGCGGGGTTCCGTGAGGCGGATGAAATTGATGATATTGACGATGCGCGGGCTTTCGGAAGCCGGCCCGGCATGGCTGCAGGCAGACAAGAGCACTGCGAGTAAGGGAATCAGAACTTTTCTCATTTTTGTCATATATTAAAATGCCCTTCCAGGCGGATGTCCTGGGAAGAGGCCCCTATGCGAATGGTGAAACTGCCCGGCTCCACTGTAAAATGCATGTCTTGGTCCCAGAGACCCAACTCCTGCGGGCCCAGGGTGAACTCCAGGGAACGGGATTCACCGGGTGCCAAGGTGATGCGCTCAAAGCCCCGGAGCACTTTCGTGTAAGTGGTGACGCTGCTCACATCGTCGGTCAGATAGAGCTGTACCACCTCATCTCCCGTCCGGTCTCCGGTGTTGGTTACCGTGCAGCGGACCGTTACTTCCTGTCCTTTTACCTTGATATCCAGGTCTTTATAGTCAAAGCTAGTATAGCTTAAACCATGTCCGAAGGGATACAAAGCGCCCCATACCCCAATGGTGGCTTTCTCGTCCGAGCCAGGCTTGAACGGGAAGGCAAAGGGAATCTGTCCCACGGTTTTGGGGAAGGTGACCGCCAGACGTCCGCCGGGGTTGTAGTCTCCAAAGATGACATCGGCGATGGCCTTGCCGCAGAACTCGCCGGGAAACCAGCCGTGGAGGATGGCGGGAATGTTCCGCTGGGCATAATTGATGGTGGAGGCCCTGCCGTCCAGCAGCACCAGAACCACCGGAGTGCCCGTTTCATACACCGCCTTCAGCAGCAATTCCTGGCGGCCAGGTAAGTTCAGAGAAGTGCGGGAGCGGTCTTCGCGGACGGTGAGTTCATTGCCGCCCAGCACCAGGATGGCTACTTCGGCCTCCCGAGCTGCCTCTACGGCTGCGGTGAGCATCTTCTCTTCCTCCCCTTCCAGCGGATAATCCATCAGTTCACTGTCGGGGAAATGCGGGTCCACGATATCACAGCCTTTTTCATAGCGGACATCGGCCTGGGGAAGGGCATCCTTCACCCCCTGCAGCACCGTGATAAAGGCGGGATCGGCCGGGCCATAACGGCAGATGAGGAGCTGACGTTCATCGGCATTCGGGCCGATAACCGCCACCTTGCGCAAAGACTTGGAAAGAGGCAGCAGACTGCCTTCGTTTTTCAGAAGTACCAGGGATTCGTGGGCGGCCCGGAGGGAAAGGGCCTGATGTTCGGGGTTGTGAACCAGTTGGTTAACACCTCTCTCATCGCCCGTAAACGGGTTGTCGAAAAGTCCCAGGAAGAACTTCACGCGCAGTACATCGGCCACCCTTTCATTCACGGTCTCTATGGAAACCTTTCCATCTTGGATGGCTTGCCGTAGCGGCAGGATGAAGTTGCTGGGGTCGTTGAAAGTGGTGCGGACATTCAGGCCGGCATTTACGGCCTGGGCCACGGCATCTTCATAGCTTTCCGTTACATGGTGCTTGTTGTGGATGAACTCCACGGCATCGCTGTCCGACACCACATAGCCCTTGAAGCCCCATTCCTTGCGGAGGATATCGGTGAGGAACAGGTGGCTGCCTGTGATGGGAACGCCGTCGTAATCGTTGTAGGAGCTCATGGTGCCCAGGGCGCCGGCCTCTGAGAAAGCCACCCGGAAAGGCTCCAGATAGAGGGTGCGCAGCTCACGAGGAGCCACGTGGGGATCGGTGCGGGTGGCTCCGTCCCTGCCGCCCACGGGAATGCTGTACACGGCAAAATGCTTGGGCGTGGACACCAGGCCTTCCTTCTGCAAAGCCAGAACCATCCGCTTGCCAAGCTGCCCCACCAGATAGGGGTCCTCCCCATAGGTTTCCACACATCGGCCCCAACGGGGATCCTGGGCCAAGTCCAGGATGGGCGAATAAACGTTGGTATATCCCAGGGCTTTGGCTTCCTTGGCTTCCGCTTCGCCGATAAGGGAAATCAGCTCTTTGTCCCAAGTGGCACCCTGGCCGCACTGGGCCGGGAAATAAGTGGCCTTGGTATGGCAGATGCCCCGGATTCCTTCGTTGGTAAAATCCACGGGGATACCCAGACGGGTTTCCTCCACAAACCAGCGCTGGATGGTTTGGAGGGTCTTCACATGCTTGTCAAAAGGAATGGCGAATTCATTTCCGGAACCCCGGTAACCGTTATGCTCTTCATCGATATTCCCGATACCGTCTTTCCATATCTCCTGTTTCCACTCCGGCGTGGGCAGATTGTCTTTCAGGACACGCCCCGAACCATAGAGGGTGGCCATCTGGCAGGTTTTCTCCTCCAGGGTCATCTGGCTTAACAAATCGGCCACCCTTTCATTGACAGGGCGTGAGGGATCTTCGTAGATATCCTTCCGGCCGTTTTTGTTGAAATCGACCCAACCCTTATGATAAATGGACTGCGCTTCCGCCAGCAGCGGGCAGGCAAAGAGGAAAAGAATCAGGATGTGTTTTTTCATGCGGCGTAAGTTTGTCAAATTTACTATTTTTTAAGTGATTTTTACTATTTTTGTTTTTTAAAAGTAGCAAATGACTAAACGGCAGAAAATAGCGTTCCGGATCCTATTCTTCCTATACTTGGCGGCAGTGTTGCTGCTTTGTTTCGGGCGCTTCGACAGCGACCCTTCCGTGCCCCTTACCATCCTGGGAATCCCTACAGACAAACTGGGCCATTTCTGCATGTTCTTCCCCTTCCCCATCCTGGCGTTCCTGGCCTTCGACCAGTTCACGGAAACCGTGCCGCAAACCTTGGCATTTGCAGGAGGGACCCTATTGGTGGGCATGCTGCTGGCCATCGGAACGGAATGGGGGCAAAGCCACCTCACCGAATACCGAAGCGGAGAACCCTGGGACCTGGCGGCCGACTGTATAGCCCTTCTGCTCAGCACCCTGATCATCATCTACTGGGACATCCGGAAACAAAGGAAGAAAACATGATCCAACGCCTTTCCGTCCTGCTTTTACTGCTCCTGATGGCATTCGGCCTGCAGGCACAACCCCGTCCCCGGGATTTCCGGGAGGCCAACGATTCCCTTCAGCAGCGGCTCAAGCGTCGTACCGGCGTAGACAATACTTTCCGGCTGGAGAAGGTGACCCCGCGGGGAAATGTGCTGGACTTCTACTATTCGGTGAACCTGGGCAGCTATCCCTGGCGTCCCGGCGACGTTACCTGGTTCCGCGAGCAACTGGGTCAATTAGCCAATTCAGTATTAGGCACTTACAAAGTGGGCAGTGTCTATGCCCAGCGACAGAATATCGCCGACCTTCCCATCCCCTCCATCGGCAACGATGGAAAAGCCATAGCCAGCAAATTCAAGGTGGCCGATCCCCGCGGCAAAACGCCGCCGCTGGTGCGCGGGGACGACGTATGGCAAAATGGACTGAGCGGACGACACATTGCCCTCTGGCAAAGCCACGGCCGCTACTGGGAAGAGAGTACGCAGCGCTGGGAATGGCAGCGCAGCGCCACGCACCGCACCATCGAAGACCTGTACACGCAAAGTTACGTTATCCCCTTCCTTTTGCCCATGCTGGAAAATGCCGGCGCCGTGGTCCTGTCGCCCAAAGAGCGGGACCCGCAAACCTGGGAAGTGGTCTGCGACAATGACGACTCCTTCTCCGGAGCTCGGGAACACGGTATCCGCCGGGCCGGCAAATATGAAGAAAAAGGGCCTTGGATTCCTGCCGGCGAAGGTTTTGCCGATGCCAAGGAGCAGTATAAAGAGGCCGATAATCCCTTCCTCATGGGCAGTGCCCGCAGGGTGGACGTCACCGACGGAAAAGCATCGGCCCAGGCCATCTGGCGACCCGACATCCCCGAAAAAGGCGACTATGCCGTATATGTAAGTTACAAAACCTTGCCCAACAGCACCACCGACGCCCGTTACACCATCCATCACATGGGCGGGGAAACACACAAGCGGGTGAATCAGCAGATGGCCGGCGGCACCTGGGTGTACCTGGGCACCTTCCCCTTTGCCAAAGGCAAGGACGGCTTCGTCTCCCTGAGCAACCATAGCAGCGCCGGCGGCGTAGTATCGGCCGATGCCGTGCGCTTCGGCGGCGGCATGGGCAAAGTGGAACGCGAGGGCACGCTCTCCGGCCTTCCCGCCTATGTGGAAGGCGCCGTGTACAACTTCCAGTATGCCGGTATGGACATGGCACTATTGGATAAATGGGAGGGCGATTACAAGAAAGATATATCGGCCCGCGGCGTGTGGGTGAATGAGATTTCCGGCGGTTCCCGCGTTAATCCGGAGGCCCCGGGACGCCGCGTTCCGCTGGATTTGGCGCTTGCCTTCCACTCCGATGCCGGCACCACGCCCAACGACTCCATCGTGGGCACCCTGTCCATCTACACCCTCCGCAGCGAGGGCAAGGAAGAATTCCCGACCGGGGAAAGCCGTCTTACCAACCGCCTGCTGGCCGATTGGGTCCAGAGCCAGGTGGTGGACGATATCCGGGCCCAGTTCGACCCCGCCTGGAGCCGCCGCGACATCCGCGACCGTTCCTACAGCGAGAGCCGCCTGCCGCAAGTTCCGTCCATGATTCTGGAACTGCTGGCACACCAGAATTTTGCCGATATGCGTTACGGCTTGGACCCCAGTTTCCGCTTTACCGTGTCGCGCAGCGTGTACAAAGGCATCCTCAAATATCTGAGCGCCCGCTATGGATGCCCGTACGTGGTGCAGCCCCTGCCCGTACATGGCTTCCGGGTGGATTTGGAGGAAGGCAAAGCCGTCCTGCGCTGGAAAGCCACAGAGGACAGCCTGGAGCCCACGGCCACGCCGGATTACTACAAAGTTTACATCCGGGAGGACGATGGCGCCTTTGGAGAGGGCTACCAGATTCAGGATACCACCTGTACCCTGCCCCTGGAACCCGGCCATGTATACAGCTACCGGATTACCGCCTGCAATACGGGCGGCGAAAGCTTCCCTTCGGAGACGCTGGCCGCCGGAAAGGCTTCCGACCAGGCCCGGCAGGTGCTCATCGTGAATAACTTCACCCGTGTTGCTCCTCCCTCCTGGTTCGATACCCCCACCCACGCCGGTTTCAACGACCGGCTGGACAGTGGTGTTCCCTGGGGTTCGGACATCCTGCTGGCCGGAAGCGTCTATCAGTTCGACCGTTCGCAACCCTGGACCGACGACGACAACCCCGGTTTCGGCGGCTCCTTCACCGACATGGCCGGCAGCCAGATAGCCGGCAATACCTTCGACTTCGTGGCCCTGCACGGCAAGGCCATCCTGGAGGCCGGTTTCAACTTTTCGTCCAGCAGCCTGGAGGCCTTTGACGGGACTTCCAACGCTTATGCGCTGGATTTGATCTGCGGGAAACAGGTAACCACCCGGATAGGTCACGGCCCCGTTCCCGACCGCTACAGCGTATTCCCGGAAGGCTTGCAGCAGGCACTCCGCACCTTCACGGCCGCCGGCGGAAACATCATCCTGTCGGGCTCCTATATCGGCACCGATGCCTGGGACACCGTGTACCAGGGCGTCCCCAAGGCACCTGAAAGCACCCGTTCCTTTATTAAACAAGTATTAGGGTATCAGTGGGTTACCAATTTCGGAGATTACTCCGCCATTGTGCAGCCCTATGCCGGCAGCGGCCTGCCTACGGTAAGTTACAACCGCGCCTGGTCTCCCCTGATATACCGGGTGGATAACGCCGATGGCATTTCCCCTGCAGGCAAAGACAGCCGCACCCTCATGCGCTATCAGGGCACTGACATCCCCGCCGCCACCCTCTATAACGCCAAAGGCTACCAAGTGGTTGCATTCGGATTTCCGCTGGAAACCAGCCCCCAGCTGGGAGCCTTGCTTAAGAGCGCACTCTCGCTATTCAAATAATTATTAAGTCAACTTTCGCAGGTGCGAAAGTTACCAACGATAGAGCCCTGAAAGGGCGACAGT
>CAMYWP010000049.1 GCA_947302825.1 uncultured Bacteroidales bacterium | reverse complement strand
GCGTGGAGAGCAACGAGCACTATGCCTCCGACTTCACCCGCACCTATCCTACCACGGGCAAGTTCACGCAGAAGCAGCGGGAGATTTACCAGATTGTATATGAGTGCAACGAACTGGCGTTCAGCCTGTCCAAACCCGGCACCACCTACCGCGAAGTCCATCTGGCCACGGCCCGCAAGATGCTGGAGGGCCTCAGCGCCCTGGGCCTGGTGAAAGGCGATCTGGACGAAATGGTGGCCAAGGGTATCGCCGGCCTGTTCCAGCCCCACGGCCTGGGCCACAACATGGGTATGGACGTACACGACATGGAAGACCTGGGTGAAAACCTGGTGGGCTACGACCCCGACCAGGCCCGCGCCAAGCAGCTGGGCCTGGGCTCGCTGCGCATGGCCCGTCGCCTGCGCCCCGGTCACGTAATCACCGACGAACCCGGCATTTACTTCATCCCGGCCCTCATTGAAAAGTTCAAAAAGGAAGGTCTGGGTTATGACTTCGTGAACTACGCCAAGTTGGAAAGCTATTACGACTTTGGCGGCATTCGCCTGGAAGACGATGTCCTCATCACGGCCGATGGTGCCCGCCGCCTGGGTCCCAAGCGCCTGCCCATCAGCCCCGACGACGTAGAAGCCGCCATGGCCAAATAACAGCCTTATGCAAAGCCACATTAGAGATATCAACCTGTGGGAAGGCGGCGAGCTCAAGCTGAGCTGGGTCCGCAGCCACATGCCGCTGCTGGACGGTATCCAGCAGGATTTTGAAAAGACACTGCCTTTCAAAGGCCTGAAAGTGGCCCTGAGCGTGCACCTGGAGGCCAAAACCGCTCATCTGTGCGAGGTGCTGGCCGCCGGCGGGGCCGATATGTACATCACCGGCTCCAACCCCCTGAGCACGCAGGACGACGTAGCCGCCGCGCTGGCGCACCAAGGCCTGAACGTGTTCGCCGTCCACGGCTGCACGGAGGAGGAATACTTCGAAGATATCCGGCGGGTGTTATCGGCCGGCCCTAACATCATCATCGACGACGGCGGAGACCTGGTCACCACCCTGCACAAGGAGTTCCCGGAGCTGCTTCCCCATGTGATTGGCGGTTGTGAGGAAACCACCACCGGCATCCTGCGCCTGAAGGCCATGGACGCCGCCGGCAAGCTCACCTTCCCCATGATGCTGGTGAACGACGCGGATTGTAAACACCTGTTCGACAATCGATACGGCACGGGCCAGAGCGTGTGGGACGGCATCAACCGCACCACCAACCTCATCGTGGCCGGCAAGAATGTGGTGGTGGCCGGTTACGGCTGGTGCGGCAAGGGCGTGGCCATGCGGGCCAAAGGCCTGGGTGCCGAAGTCATCGTGACGGAGGTGGATCCCGTCAAGGCCCTGGAAGCCGTGATGGACGGGTTCAAGGTGATGCCCATGGCCGATGCCGCCCCGCTGGGCGACTTCTTCGTAACCGTCACCGGCTGTGAAGATGTGATCGGCCCGGATCATTTCCTGCGCATGAAGGACGGGGCCATCTGCTGCAACGCCGGGCATTTCGACGTGGAAGTGGCGGTGGCCAAGCTCAAGGCCATGGCGGTGAGTCATCGGCCTGCCCGTAACAACATCGAGGCCTATCAGCTTTCCAACGGCCGTACCGTCTATGTCATTGCCGAAGGCCGATTGGTGAACCTGGCCGCCGGCGACGGGCATCCCGCCGAGATCATGGACATGTCCTTCGCCATCCAGGCCCTGAGCGCCCAGTATCTGGTGGAGCACAAGGGTCAGCTGGCCCAAAAACTGAACAAAGTGCCCGTGGAAATTGACCGCGCCGTTGCGCTGCGAAAGCTCTCGCACTGGGGTGTTTCCATTGACACGCTTACCGAAGAACAAGCTAAATACATTTACGGGTAATGGCACTCATTCCCATTTATTGGTGGAACAAAGAAGTCCACAATTTTAAGATTTCCCAGGACAGTTTCCGGAAACAACCCTGGGCCAACGGCGTGGTGCTGCTGGCCTGCGTGGCCATAGCCATGCTGCTGGCCAACCTGCCTTTTACCAAACACGCCTATCACAATTTCCTGCAGACGGAGCTCACGGTGCACGTGGCTTCGCCGGACGGTCTGGTGGACTGGTTCTTCCCCCACGGGATGACCATCGAAAAGTTCATCAACGACATCCTCATGGTGGTTTTCTTCTTCACCGTGGGCCTGGAGATCAAGCGGGAAGTGGTGTGCGGAGAGCTTTCTTCCTTTAAGAAAGCCATCCTGCCGGTGATAGCTGCCTTTGGCGGCGTGGTGGTACCGGCTCTCTTCTTCACCATCGTGAACAAGGGGACACTGGCCGCATCGGGTTGGGGCATTCCTACAGCTACCGACATCGCCTTTGCGGTGGGCATTATGTCCATTCTGGGCGACAAAGTGCCCATTTCGCTCAAGGTATTCCTCACGGCATTGGCCATCGCAGACGACCTGATCGCCATCCTGGTGGTGGCCATCTTCTACGGCGGCAACATCAATTTGCCGCTGCTGGCCATCGCCGTGCTGGTGATTTTCTTCGCCGCCCTGATGAAGAAGCTGGGGGAGAAGCGTATCGGCTTTTACCTGGTTCCGGCCATCATAGTGTGGTTCCTCTTCTATTATAGCGGCATCCACGCCACCATGACGGGCGTAGTGATGGCCCTGCTCATCCCCATGGAGGCCCGCTACAACAAGGCCAAGTTCCATCGGCGCGCCCGTATCCTCTATGAGGGGCTGGTAGAGTCGGAAAAGGTGGCCGATGAGTTCCCCAACGGCCCCCAGCGCCACTATCTGCGCCGGCTCACGGGCCTTACCAAGAAGACCATCCCGCCGTCTTATCGGCTGGAACATAAGCTGAACCCGCTGGTGAACTTCCTCATCATGCCCGTTTTCGCCCTGGCCAATGCCGGAGTGGAAATCACAGACGTGTCTTATTTCAACGTGTTCAAGGCCATCGATCCGGTGCTGGGCAGCGTGGGACTGGGCATTTTCCTGGGCCTGGTGCTGGGCAAACCGGTGGGCATTACCCTGGCCTCGTGGCTGGCCATCAAGTTCCGGGTGGGCGCCATGCCGTCCCGGGCCTCCTGGCCCATGCTTTTTGCGGTGGCCTGCCTGGGTGGTATCGGCTTTACCATGAGTATCTTTGTGGATACGCTTTCCTTTGCCGGGCCGGACATTGATCCGGCCATTACGCAGCACCTGCGCGATGCCGGCAAGATAGCCATCCTGCTGGGTTCCCTGGCCTCCGGAGTCCTGGGCTCCCTGCTCATTACCGTAGTTGCAAAATTGAAGAAAAAATAATGGGACTTTTAGACGGAAAAGTAGCGCTCATTACGGGCGCAGCGCGCGGAATCGGCAAAGCCATCGCGCTCAAATATGCCGCTGAAGGCGCTTCGGTGGCCTTTACGGATCTGGTGATCGACGACATCGCCAAGGAGACGGTGTCGCAATTGGAAGCCTTTGGCGTGAAGGTAAAGGCCTATGCCTCCAACGCGGCCGATTTCGAGGCCACGCAGGAGGTGGTGGTGCAGGTGGAGGCCGATTTCGGCCGCATCGACATTTTGGTGAATAACGCCGGTATCACCAAGGACGGCCTGGTGATGCGCATGAGCGAGGCCCAGTGGGACGCCGTGATTGCCGTGAATATGAAATCGGCCTTCAATTTCCTGCACGCCGTGGTGCCGGTGATGGCCCGGCAGCGGGGTGGCAGCATCATCAACATGGCTTCCATCGCCGGCCAGACGGGCAATCCCGGGCAGGTGAACTATTCGGCCTCCAAAGCCGGCCTCATTGCCATGGCCAAGTCGGTGGCCAAGGAGATGGGCCCCCGCGGTATCCGGGCCAACGCCATCGCTCCGGGCTACGTGCTCACCGAAATGACGGAAGTGCTGCCCCAGGCCGTGAAAGATGAATACATCAAACTCATTCCCCTGAAACGCGGCGCCACCGTGGAGGAAATCGCCTCCGTGGCCCTCTTCCTGGGCTCCGACCTCTCCTCCTACGTCACCGGCCAGGTCATCGCCGTGAACGGCGGCATGTACTGCTAAATTTCCTGGCAGCTAACTCGTTGTATCACAACAACTTGCTGAAAGTAATCGTTCAATTTTCGAACGATTACTTTTTGTATCTGTCTGTGTGTCAGGTGTTTAGTTGCCAGGTGGAACATGCGGCTTTTCTATCTTTGCGGTATGATACGGGAGATGATGGATTTGGTGATGCCGCGGGAGTGTCTGGTGTGCGGGCGGCGGTTGGGGGTGCAGGAGAGGCACCTGTGCATCTGGTGTGCTTCGGACTTGCCGTATACCGCCTATTGGGAAAGGTCGCACAATGCCATGGCCGATCAATTCAACGCCCTGCTGGAGCAACTGCGACCGGAAGGGGAGCCGATGACCTACGCCTACGCCACGGCACTGCTGTTCTACCACCACGAGAACCCGTACAAACGCATCCCGCAGGCGCTGAAATACGGTTCCAACTTGCAGGCAGGCCGATTTTTCAGCGCCCGGCTGGGCGCGTTCATGGCCCGAATGCCGCAGTGGGCCGATGTAGACACCGTCATTCCCGTTCCGCTCCATGCCTGGCGGAAGTGGCAGCGCGGCTACAACCAGGCCGAAGTAATAGCCGCCGAACTGGCCCGGGCCCTGCACGCCACCCTGCGTGCCGATGCCTTGCAGCGCACTCGTCGCACCCGCAGCCAGACCCGGCTGGATGCCCAGGAGCGCCTGCGCAACGTATTCGGAGTGTTCCGGCTCCGCCACCTTTTCCCCGCCCGCCATGTGCTTTTAGTAGACGACACGTTCACTACCGGGGCTACATTATGTGCCTGCTATTACGCAGTACGGAAGGCCCTGGGGCCCTCCGTACGCATCTCCATTGCCACTTTGGCGGTGGTAGAGGCTTAGCAGAGGTGCAGATATACGGCCTCTACGGCCGTGACGGCGGCGGTTTCGGTACGAAGCCGCGAAGGCCCCAGATGAATGGGCTGATATCCGTTGGCCACTGCCAACGCCGCCTCTTCCGGAGAGAAATCCCCTTCCGGGCCGATAAGGATGGTGACGTCCTTCCCGGAGAACCCCCGCAGCGCCTCCGTGATGCCGATCCGGGGGACGGAAGGGTCCTCGAAACAGTAAGCGATGAGACGGAGAGACTCTTCGCTTCGCTCAGAATGACAAAGGAAATCCTTCACGCTAACTGGCTCGGCGATTTCCGGAATGCGGGCTTTCAGGGACTGTTTGGTGGCCGATAGGGCAATGCGCTTCGCCCGTTCGGTCTTGTACACTTTGCGCTCTGAACGTTCACCGATAAGGGGAACAATACAGTCTACACCTAGCTCCGTGGCTTTTTCCACGAACCATTCGAAGCGGTCGTTGTTCTTGGTGGGGCAGCAGCCCACGGTAAGGTGGTAGGGAAGGGCGTGCCAATCGGCCGTTGCAGTAAGCACCTGGGCTTCAGCGCCTTTGGGGTTGTCATCCGTGAGGCGGCAGTGCAGCAGCGTCCCTTCCCCGTCAATGACGTCTATCTCATCCCCGGCCCGATGCCGGAGCACTTTGACGCAGTGGGCGCTTTCTTCGGCGTCTAAACGACACATCGGCCCGCTAATCTGATATGCGTAAAACAGTTCCATCCCTACAAATTTACACCCCAATCCTTTTATATCCAAATAAGATTTCGCTTTGCAACCGGGTTGCACGGGGAAGGCCGTACCTTTGCAACGGTAAAAGCTGTTGATTATGGAAAAAGAACATACGCATCACCATGAACATGAGGCAGAACACTGCGAACATTGCCACCATGAGCATGAACACCATCACCACCATCATGAGGAGGGAGAGAATCGGCTGCCTAAGATTCTTATCGCCACAGTGCTGCTGGTGGCGGCTGTGATTATTGTGAAAAAGACCAACTGGGCCACTTGGCAGTATCTGCTGCTGTATCTGGTTCCCTACCTTATTGTAGGTTGGGACACCCTGAAGGAGGCGGCCGAAGGCCTGCTGCACGGCGAGGCCCTCAGCGAGGATTTCCTCATGAGCCTGGCCACTTTGGGCGCGCTGGGAATCGGCTTTATGCCCGGAGCGGAAACGCAGTTCCCGGAGGCGGTGTTTGTGATGCTCTTCTTCCAGCTGGGAGAATGGTTCGAGGAGAAGGCCGAAGGGAATAGCCGCAAGAGCATTGCGCACCTGATGGATATTCGGCCCGATACTGCCCATGTGGAGCGGAAAGGCCAGTTGGAAACCGTTCGTCCCGAAGAAGTGAAGCCCGGGGAGATTATCTTGATCCAGCCCGGCGAAAAAGTGCCTATGGACGGCGTGGTGCTGGAAGGCCATTCCAGCCTGGACACCGTGGCGCTCACCGGCGAAAGCGTCCCCCGGAGCATCCACGAGGGCGATGAAATCCTTTCCGGCTGCGTGAACCAGAGCGGCGTACTGCGGGTGAAAACCACCAAGGCCTTCGGAGAATCTACCGCCGCCAAGATTCTGGAACTGGTGGAAAACGCAGCCGAAAGCAAATCCCGGAGCGAAAGTTTCATCACCCGTTTTGCCAAGGTCTATACCCCTATAGTAGTAGTGTTGGCCGTGCTGGTGGCCGTGATTCCCAGCCTCATCACCGGAGCCTGGGCCACCTGGATTTACCGCGCCCTGCTGTTCCTGGTGGTGTCCTGCCCTTGCGCCCTGGTGATTTCCGTGCCGCTGACCTTCTTCGGCGGTCTGGGCGGCGCTTCCAAGAAAGGCATCCTGATCAAAGGCTCCAACTTCATGGACAAGCTGTCCAAGGTGCAAACGGTGGTCTTCGACAAGACCGGCACCCTCACGGAAGGTGTGTTCGAAGTAACCGCCGTACATCCGGAAGAAATTGACCAGCAGGACCTTCTGCATCTGGCCGCCCATGTGGAGCGCCATTCCACCCACCCCATCGCCATGGCCCTTCGCAACGCCTATCCCAACGAGGCCGATGACTGCTCCGTGGAAGGTATCGAAGAAACCGCCGGACAGGGTATCGTGGCCACGGTAAACGGCCGGAAGGTGGCCGTGGGCAACAGCAAACTCATGGAAAGCCTGGGCGCCGCCTGGCGTCCCTGCCACCACCAGGGGACCCTCATCCACGTGGCCATCGACGGCGTATATGCCGGCCACATCGTTATCAGCGACCGCATCAAAGCCGATGCCGTCGAAGGCATCGCCGCCCTCAAAGCCGCCGGCGTGACGCGTACCGTGATGCTCACCGGCGATCAGGAAAGCGTGGCCGCAGCCGTAGCATCGGCCCTCAAAGTGGACGAATATCACGCGCAGTTACTGCCGGCCGATAAAGTGACGCAGGTAGAACGCCTGCTGCCGCAAGGGACTCTGGCTTTCGTGGGCGACGGCATCAACGACGCACCCGTCCTCACGCGTGCCGATATCGGTATCGCCATGGGCGCCCTGGGCTCCGACGCCGCCATCGAGGCCGCCGACGTAGTGCTGATGGACGACAAACCTTCCAAGATCGCCACCGCCGTGCGCATCGCCCGCCGCACCATCGGCATCGCCCGGCAGAACATTGTCTTTGCCATCGGCATCAAAGTCCTGGTGCTGGTACTGGCCACCTTGGGCCTGGCCACGTTGTGGATGGCCGTCTTCGCCGACGTAGGCGTCACCGTCCTGGCCGTCCTGAACGCCATGCGCACCCTTCGCTCCCGGGACTAAAGCTATTTCCGGATAATCTCGATTTCGCCGCGGAGGCCTACTTTGAGAATCTGGGAGGGGCGGCCGGTGGAATCCTTGTCCACGGACGGAGGGACTACAAAGTCCACGGCGTCCTTGATCTCCTGCGGGATCTCGGAGAAGCGTTGGGGCGTGGGTTCGCCGGAAATATTGGCCGATGTGCTCACCAGCGGACGTCCCAGCTTGAAGGCCAGTTGTTTGCACCAGGGGGCCAGGGGAATGCGGATGCCCACGCTGCCATCGGCCGCCACCACGTTGCCGGCCAGGTGCCAGCGGTCACCGCTCTCGGAACAAACGGCTCCCGGATAGATGATGGTCATGGGTGCGTCGTTCACTTCCACCAGGTCCACGGCGATGGAGGGAATCTCCTTCACATAGCGCGCAACCATGTCCAGGTCGCTGGCCAGCAGCACCAGGGATTTGGCGTCGTCGCGCTGCTTGATTTCATAGATGCGGGACACGGCGGCGGCGTTGGTGGCGTCGCAGCCCAGGCCCCAGACTGTATCGGTGGGGTACAGGATGGTACCGCCCTCGCGCAGCACGCGCAGGGCTTCAGCGAGAATCTCTTCCGGTTTCATGGTAGGTGGCAATGATGGGATTATGGTCCGAATAAGGGACGGAGGGCATGGTATAGGAAACGGCCTCCAGCGGGGGAGGATAGAGGATATAGTCGATGCGGAGCAGCGGCCATAAGCTGCGATAGGTGGCGCCGAAACCCCGTCCGGCCGTCACGAAACTGTCTTTTCGGCCACGCAGCAGCCGGAAATAAGTGTACGACAAAGGATTGTCGTTGAAATCGCCCAGCACAACGGAGCGCACGGGGGCCCGGTCCACGTCGCGCAGGACTTCGGCCACCTGTTTGGGCCTTTCGGTGATGGAGCGGCGCATTTTCCGTTCCGTCTCTTCCACGGCGCCGTCCTTCTTCACCAGGTTGGACAGGGAGATGTTGTAACTCTCGAAGTGACAGTTATAGATGCGAAGGGTGGCGCTGTCCAGCCGGACATCGGTCCAGAGGGCCAGGTTGGTGGAATGCTCGAAATTGATCTTGTTTTTGTCGGTGACGCGTCGCCGCGAAAGCGTCACGTTGCCAAACTGTCCGGTCCGGCCTGTAAACACATAATATTCAGCGTGATATCCGGGGAAATGCCGATGCAGCCAGGTATCAACGGACTGGTTCTGTGGCAGATGGAATTCCTGCAGGCAGATGATGTCGGCGTCCTGCGCCCGGAGCCATCGGCTCACGGAATCGGCCAGTACCAGACGGTCGGTGCCGGCAGGGCCGTGCGCAAACAGGCCCACGTTGTAGGAAATCACTTTCAGCGGGCCTTCTTCCTGAGCGGCATGGCGGCGAAACTGGAGATATCGGCCGGCAAAAAGGAGAGAGGGGAGGAGCGCCAAAAACAGCACGCCGCGCATGCGGGAACGCCGAACCAGCGCCCATATGAACAGGATCAGGGTAAGGGGCAGCACCAGCGGATAGAGCAGGCCGAATAGCGTGAAAAACCAGGCCTTGGCCGGGTCCACCACTACGGAAAGGTAGGCCAGCACCAGCAGGACGGCCGCCACCAGTGAGACGGTGCCGAACGACAGGCGCGACAGCCAGTGCCGCTTCTTTTTCCCCTTGGAAGCCATTTATCTGTATAAAACGCCTTTCTTGCGCCAGAAGCGGATGAGCAGCCAGCCGAAGAGCGCGCCGCCCAAGTGGGCGAAGTGCGCCACACCCATCTGGGTGCCGGTGATGCCGGTCAGGAGCTCAATGCCGATAAAGATAATCACCCACCACTTGGCATCCAGTGTAATGGGCGGGAAAATGAGGGTGAGCTTGGCCTCCGGGTACAGCATGGCGAAAGCCACCAGCACGCCGTAAACGGCGCCGGAGGCACCCAGAACGTGGGGAATGCTGTTGTAAATGGTCTGTGCCGGAACTCCGGCATATTCTTTCACAAGCTGCTGCACCTGCACGAACTCCACGGCCGTATGGAGCAGCACTGCGCCCAGGCCGGTGATAAGATAGAACCAGATGAAACGCTTGGTACCCAGGACCCGTTCCACCACCATGCCGAACATCACCAAGGAGTACATGTTGAACAGGATGTGCCAGAAGCCGTCGTGCATGAACATGTGGGTGATGGGCTGCCACCAGCGGAAATCTGTGCTCAGGGGGAAAGCCATGGCAAAGGTTTCCTTCATGAATGAAGGGTTGATGAGTGTGGCAACGAACATGAGAAGGTTCACGTACAGCAAGTTGCGGGTTACATCGGGTATGTTTTGCAGCGGATTGTTGGTCATGGTTTAGAATCTTTTTTCCAGTTCATCGGCCGGGACGATGGAAAGAATCCGGCGTCCGGAGGCGGTAAATTCGGGGTTTTCGCTTTGCAGAAGGGCGTCCAGCAGGCGCTGGGCCTCCAACGGGGAGGTGAGTTTCTGAGGTCCGGAAGCGCCCAGGACGGCGAACTTCTGCGCCAGGGTCTGTTCCATCACTTCCGGCAGGGCCTGGGTTTCATCGGAGAGGATCAGGAGGAGGTCGCTCACCAGGGTTTCCACGTTGCCGGGTTCGGCGCTGTAGCCTTCCGGAACGCCGTTCACCACCACGCTGTCCGGACCGAAGGGAACGATGTCGAAGCCCAACTTTTTGAGCAGCTCGGCGTGTTCGTCGATAGTAAGGCGGCCTTCCACGCCCACGGGCACCTGCACGGGGAAGAGGGCGGTCTGCGTCACATGGGCCTGCTCCCGCAGGGCTTTCAGGAAGCGATCGTGCAGCAGCCTTTCGCGGGCCCGCCGCACATGCACCACCATTACGCCGCTGGCCGAGGGAGTGAGGATGTACCGTCCCTGCACAATGAGCACCTGCGTGGTGGGCAGGGTCCGGTCCTCAAACAAGGCACCATAGTTCTGGCTCTTGTCCACATAACGACTGGTGTGCGGCTGTGTGGCTTCCGGCATTCTGAGCGAAGCCGAAGCCTCTTCTTCCTCAAAGGGATTATAGTTCCAGTCCACCCCGGCCGTGGGGGTACTGGAGGGCCGATATTCCTGGAAACGCGTGCCGATGACCGGAATTTCCTTGGCTTATGGGTTGTCGAATTCCAGGTCTCCGGCTACGCTGGAGCGGCCCAGGGCCTCTTTCACGGCGGCCATCACGGTCTGGAACAGCAGCTGCTCCTCCTCGAACTTGATTTCCGCCTTGGTGGGATGGATGTTTACGTCCACGGTGGCCGGATCCACCTCCAGGTAGATGAAGTACAAGGGCGTGCTGCCCTCCGGAATCAGGTTCTCATAGGCCTTCATCACCGCCTTGTGCAGGTAGGGGCTGCGGAAATAGCGGCCG
>CAMYWP010000048.1 GCA_947302825.1 uncultured Bacteroidales bacterium | reverse complement strand
GAGGCCCCGTTCGTGAGCGAATATGTGCACTTCAACGGCAAGCTGGGCGCCATCGTGGCTTTCAACAAGGTGGTTCCCGCCGAGATTGCCCGCGGTATCGCCATGCAGGTGGCTTCCATGAACCCTGTGGCCGTGGATCCCGCCTCCGTGCCCGCCGAGGTCATCGAGTCCGAAAAGACCGTGGCCATCCAGAAGACCAAGGATGAGCAGGTGCAGAAGTCTGTGGACAACGCCCTCAAGAAGGCCGGTATCAACCCCGCCCACGTGGATAGCGAAGACCACATCGAGTCCAACACCGCCAAGGGTTGGCTCACTCCCGCCCAGGCCCAGCAGGCCCGTGAGATCATCGCCAAGATCGGCGCCGAAACCCTCGCTTCCCTGGAGCAGAAGGTTCAGATGATCGAAGGCATCGTGAAGGGCCGTATCCAGAAGTTCCTGAAGGAAAACACCCTTATGGAGCAGGAGTACCAGCTCAGCGACGACAAGAGCACCGTGGCCGCCGCCCTCAAGGCCGTGGATCCGGAAGCCAAGGTTCTCGCTTTCAAGCGCTTCTCCCTGGCCGACTAATCACAGTCGAATGGTAAAAACGAACGCCAGCCGCGCCGCGGTTGGCGTTTTTTTTCGTATCTTTGCTCACGCATGACACTTTTTCTCACCGGCAGCCCCACGCGCTTCGGGGAACCTGCTTTCACGGAGGACAACGGCTTCCTGGCCGAGGTCAAAGCTGCGCTCTCTTCCGTCACCGGTCCGGAGCGTAAGCCGCGCGTACTGCTGATAAGCGCCGCCCCTGACGACGCCGGTTTCACGGCATCGGTGAAAAAAGGCATGAGCGACTGCATCCACGCCTCCGGTATCCGCACGGCCACCATCACCATGCTGGACCGTCACAACGCCGCCCAAACGCCGGAACTGGTGAAAAAGGCCGATTGGATCGTCCTCTGCGGCGGCCACGTCCCCACCCAGAACAAGTTCCTGCACCAGATCGGCCTGAAGCAGCTGATCCAGGACTTCCCGGGCGTGGTTATGGGCTGCAGCGCCGGCAGCATGAACTGCGCCGACATGGTTTATTCCCATCCCGAACTGCCCGGAGAAGCCGTGGACCCTCATTACCGTCGCTGGCTCAAGGGATTGGGACTCACCCAGATCCAGCTGGTGCCCCACATGGAGCAAGTGCGCTACGCCCAGGTGGACGGCCTGCGCCTGTTCGAGGACGTGGCCTTCCCCGACAGTTGGGGCCACCGCTTCTACACCTTCCGCGACGGCGGTTATGTGATCCAGAAGCCCGGTCGGCCCGCCGAACTCCGCGGCGAAGCCTTTGAAATCACCCGTGGCGCCATGCGCCGCGTTTCCCAAGAAAACAAATCTTACAGCTTTATGAACTTAGTTTTTATCTCCCCCCATTTCCCGCAGACCTACTGGCACTTCTGCGCCGGCCTCAAGGCCAATGGCGTGAACGTGCTGGGCATTGCCGACACCAACTTTGAGAACCTCCCCTGGGGTCTCAAGGAAAGCCTCACGGACTATTACAAGGTCCACAACCTGGAGGATTACAACGAGATGTACCGCGCCGTGGCCTTCTTCGCCCACCGCTACGGCAAGATAGACTGGATTGAGTCCAACAACGAGTACTGGCTGGAGCAGGACGCCCGTCTGCGCACGGACTTCAACGTAACCACCGGCATCATGAGCGACCGCGTGGCCGCCATCCGCAACAAGAGCGAGATGAAGAAGTACTACGCCCTGGGCGGCATCCCCACGGCCCGCCAGATCAAGGGCTCGGAAGGCGAGGCCAAAGTGAAGGCCTTCGTGAAGAAAACCGGTTACCCCATCATTGCCAAGCCCGACAGCGGTATGGGAGCCTCCGGCACCTTCAAACTCCACAACGACGAAGAGCTCCGCGCCTGGTTCCACGACCACCAGGACAACTACCGCTACTTTGTCATCGAGGAGTTCATTACCGGCCTCCTGGTGAGCTACGACGCCATTTTCAACTCCAAGGGCGAACCCATCTTCGAGAACAATACCATCTTCCCCACGCCCATCATGGAGATTGTGCACGCCAATCTGGAAACCTGCTACTGGACCAACAAGACGGTGCCCGCCAAGCTGGCCGCCATCGGCCGCCGTACGGTGAAGGCTTTCGGCATCACCAGCCGCTTCGTGCACCTGGAGTTCTTCCAGCTGGACCGCGACCGGGAAGGCCTGGGCAAGAAAGGCGACTACGTGGGCCTGGAGGTGAACATGCGCCCGCCGGGAGGCTACACCCCCGACATGATGAACTTCGCCCACAGCACCGACGTCTTCCAAATCTGGGCCGATATGGTAGCCTTCGACGAGTGCCGCAAGTCGCAGGGAGAACAGTACTACTGCGCTTATGCTGGCCGCCGCGACGGCAAGGCCTATCGGCACAGCCATGAAGAGGTAATGGCGCGTTACGGGGCTGATATCTGCATGGCTGAGCGCGTCCCCGCCGCCCTGGCCGACGACCTCTGCGACTTCGCCTACATGGCCCGTTTCAAGGACAAGAAAGACATTGACGTGTTCTTTAAGTTCGTGACGGAGTAGGCCACCGCATTTTTTGCATGTTTTTTGGACATTTCCGCCGGCGGCAAGTCGGCGGAAATCTTGTTTATACTATCCCCTATGGGCGGGAATGGAGAAAAAAGGGTGCAGGGCGAAAAGTGCTAAATCTATCCCGAAAGAGCGGAAATCCCCACAAAATGCTGCGCTAAAAAGTGCGAAAAATACTTTGAAATTTGCCGACGATTATTTAGTTTTGCAAGTAGTGGGGGGGGGTAAATCCCTCTGAGCAAGGTAGAAACGTGTTTTTTTCGGCTTGTTTTTCTGTTCCGGTTGTTGTCAAAAATCGAAGTATTCCGGACGATACAAGCCGAAAGACTGCGTTCTCTCCTGCCCGAGTGCTGATTCCCTTTTCCCGTGGAATGAAAAATAACAAAGCACGACAGCTATGGAAAATAAATTTAAGAATTATTACATCACCCCCCAGGCGGAGGTGGTGCCCATTGTGGTGGAAGGGATGATTTGCGACAGCCCCGGAGGAAGTGGAGAAAACATGGATCCGGAGAATGGCGGATGGTAGTAGTTAATTTACGGAAACACAAAAACATGTCAATATGAGAAAGTCATTTTACCTTTTGGCTGCGTTGACGCTTGTCCTGGCCGGGTGCCAGAAAGAAGCGGATTCTCCGCGGAACATGAAAAGTCGTGTTTCGCTGGGCGCGGAATTAGAGCTTCCTTCATCGTCCGACAACACCAAGTCGGTCATTACGGATCTGGGTGTTTTCTCCTGGAGCACCGGAGACAAGATTCAGGTGTACTCGGACGGTCTCACGTTCAGTCCTCTTACCCTTAAAAGTGGAGAGGCTACGGCTACGGCTACGTTCGATGGCACTATTGTGGGAACGGTTATCAGTAAGGTCGCCGTATTCCCCGCCAACCTGAGCAACCCGCCGTCGCTGTCAGAGAATACCCTCACCCTTAACCTGCCCAATTTGATTCCCTGGGTAGAAGGAGAAGCCGACAATCTGATGATTGCCAGGGACTTCTCCGACGGCGCTTCCAGTGTAAGCTTCAAGAACATCGGAGGGCTGATAAAGGTTACCATCAACAACATTCCGGCTACGGCCAACAAAGTGACGTTCCTAACCGGGAAGCGGATTTCCGGCGCGTTCACTTGTGATATCAGTGAGACTCTGCCTGAGATTACCGCCGGGGAGGATTCCGAGGCCGATGCCGACGGCGTCACCTTCACTTTTGCCGCCGGAACGGCGGAGAACATGGTTTTCTATGTTCCCGTTCCTCTCGGAACCTATAGCAAGATTGCTTTCAAGGTTAAACACGACAATGACGTACTCACCGAGTTCTCCGGCAGCCGTTCCAATACGGTAACACGGGGAAAACTCCTGATTATGCCTCAGCTTACCCTGACAACTATTACGGGTGGCGGCGAAGGCGGACTGCTCTCCGTGGTGGTTCCAGCCAATTACAATGGCACTTTCGTCCTTCCCAGAACAACGGCCAATGTGCAAGTGTTGCTCAACACTTCCACCTCCCCCAACGCGGTTACCATTGCCTACGATGGAGATGACCCCTCTTATAAGCCCGCGAACATATTCATGGAATTGGCCACCGGAGCGCACATCGACGACTTTTCGCTCAATCTTCCAGTTAGTCACGTGGAGCTGGAGGGATCCGGCGTAATCTCCAATATAACTGCCCACACCAGCCTTTCCACGCTGGTGGTGGGCAGCGGTGTGACCCTGGGCGAACTTGAGGTGACAGGAGGTGGCCTGGAACTCAATGCTCTTTCTACAACCTCTGTGACAGTGAACATTCCCCCTACTGCTGCAAATGAGTCGGAAGAAAAGGTAAACATCGCGATTAATAGCGAAGTTCAGAATCTGACCGTTACCCACGCCGCCAGCGACGATGTGCCCGACAAGGTGTTTGTCACTATCGGCAAAGAAGCCAGCGTTACGGGAACCCTTTCCGTAACGGAATCCAATTGTAATCTTTACGTGGAAAAAGGCGCTTCGGTGGGTGCAGTATCTACACAGGCATCCGAGAATACGGTTTCCGGTACCGTGGCAACACTTGCAGCTTCCGGCGAAGGAACCACGGTAGTGGTGACAGAAACGGCAACGGTTACCTCTTCCATCACCTCAACCGATAACGCTACCGTCCTTGTAGATACAAATGCTACGGGCAGCGGTACCGAACAAGGACACCAATCTACCTCGAGCGGTGGAACCATTAACGAGACCACGGGTGAGATTGTTGCCACGATTGGGTCCAATGCATACAACACCCTTACAGCGGCCTTTGCTGCTGCCGAAAATGGTCAGACTGTAAAGCTTCTCGCAGACTACAACGCCACGTCTGAGCCCATGTATGACGATTACCGTAATCTGGGTATAGACAAAGGCATAACGGTAGATGGCGCCGGACACGTTTTGACAGTAAAGGGGCGGGGAATTGCAGTTGGCGCCAAGGCGTCGTCCAATATCGATGTAACGTTCAAGGATATTACCATTCAGAATAGCACAAGTGAAGCACGGTGCATAGATACGCGCGGACATATCGGAACGCTAATCCTTGACAATGCTACATTGGACACCCAATGAAGTACCGGTCAGTATAATCAGCCGCTCACAATCGGTGGCAACCAGGCGGATGTAGCAACCGTCATCATCCGAAACGGGAGTGTTATCCAGACCAATACCGCTGCAGCTGCATACTATGCTATCATAACCTTCAACCCGGTTAATATGACCATTTCCGGGAGTACCGTAACAGGGTGGGCCGCGCTGTATATGAAAGGTCAGGTGTCTTCAGCAGGCTCTGCCGGCTCTACGGTTACGATTGACGGGAGTACTCTCACCGCAAGAAACGTTTATTCTGGAATTAGCAATGAATTCGGGGAAATAGTATTTGAGGATAATAACATCAGCGTGAACATCACCAACAGCACACTGAATGTCTATGGTGAATCCAATACTCAGGCGCTTGCCCTCTATAATGGAAAGTCCGGAAATACCGTATCCCTGGGAGAGGGTAACACCGTTAATGTAACAGGTGCGGGATGTCTGACCTATGACATGCCGGTTACATCCACAATGAGCATCACCGGCGGCACCTTCACGGTGGATCCTTCGGCCTATGTGGCTCCCGGTTATATGGCCGTACAGAGCGGTGGCACCTGGACGGTCCAGTACATGGGTGTTGCTAAGATTGGCAACACCGGGTATGCGACCCTCCAGGCTGCTGTTGATGCCGCCCAAAACGGGGACACCATTGACATTCTGCAGGATATCCAACTTACTACGGTTTCCTCCACCGTTAACGGCGAATCCTCTATCAAGTATAATGTGGTTGTTGAAAAGGGTATAACCCTAGACGGCCATGGCCACAGTATTACGGCTGGTAGCAACAAACGGCCCTTGGCTCTTGCCGGAATCGGTAAAGAGATTGTACTGAAAGACCTCACTGTCAAGGCAAAGGGTGCAACGGCATTGTGGCTGATTGCCAGCAACATGACGGTAACACTTGACAATACGGTTATTGATGGAACCGGCTTTGCTACGGGTCTGGACTCCTATAACCAGGTGATAACCATTGGCTCTGATTTTACCGGCATCAGACTCAACGTGACCAAGGGTAGCGTAATCAAGACCAATGAAGCGGGCTCCTCGCACTACGACATAATCGTTTGGTCCCCGTCCACTATTAATGTGAGTAATTCCACACTGAAGGGCTGGGCAAATGTGTACATCAAGAATACGGGAGCCGGCTCTACAGTCAATATTAGTAACTCCAGCATGGTTAGTCAGGGAACCAGTGGCGCATCGAACAACTTTGCCCTGATAACGATGGAGTCAAGTAACAACATTATCACTCTTGATAACAATACCGCAGCAATCTCGCAGCCTGCCGATAATACTTATAATACCTTGCTACTATTCGGTAGTGGTGTTACGGGAAATACCGTAAAAATCATCAATGGGACCAGTTATTCAAGCCCGGATGTGTTGTATGGCGGTTTTACTTTCAATTGGTCGCGTGTGGCGGGCAATAATGTGTATTTTGATGCGGGGACCAAAGACGGGTTCAGTTCATTCTTCGGCGAAAGAGCCTTGTATACCATTAGTAATATCATGGATAATACAGAGCACCTCTATCCTCTAGTGATTAAAGAAGCGTCGGTGGTTGACAATGGAGTATGGTATTACTATAGTACATTGGCGGGAGCGTTCTCAAGTGAACATTTCAAACAACAGTTGAATCTTTATAAAGATATAACGTTGTCTGCGGATATTACGGTTGCTAAAACGGATGGTTATTTTATAATAGTCCCGGGTAGTTATGTCATCAACGCAAATGGCCATGCCATTCTCATAAATGATGAAGTGTCTGCTATTTGGTATAAGGACCAGAGTGTCGATATCTTTGGCTGTGTTAATGAATATGCGACACTCCTTGAAGAGCGTGAAGATAGCGGTGCTTATTATGCTTATACAGCTGTTCCTCCCGTCGCTATGATCGGCAGCACGGGATATGAATCCCTGGCGGCGGCGGTGGCGGCTGCCCAGAGCGGTGATACAATTGAACTGGTTGCTGACGACAATGTCTCCCTGACCAGCGGTGGCGAAATTGAAATCAATAAGCCCCTTACCATCACCGGCGCTGTAGATTCGAACGGTGTGCCCAAGTATACCGTGTATGGGCAGCCATCGGTTACTAGTAATTACAATGATGTGTTCTTAAACAATTCGACCGGCGGAACCATCACTATTTCCAATATTGCGTTTAGCGGCTTTGGCAATGAGACGGCAGCATCTTATCATGGACGAGCGCCATTGTTCATTGGAAGCAGCAACAGGAACGCGGTAATTGAAAACGTTTATATCAGCGAAATCAATACGGAAGCCATTCATATCAATGGCGGAACTTTCTCCATTACAAATTGTGCAATCGATTGTGACAAGGAGAGTGGGTACACTAGAGGCATTTATGTGGCCAACGATGCCAGTGGTACCATTACCAATACCAATGTATCTAATGTGGTTGGTATTGATGGATGCGATACGGCTGCCATAGAGTTGCAAGGTGATGGCCCCATTTCCATTAGTGATTGTGAGCTATTTGGAGCAGAGGCTAATAATCATAATATGGGTATTGCTGCTGGTTCAGCTGGAGGCTTAACTCCGGGGAGTTCTTCAGTTGTTGTCAGTCGCTGTTCGGTATCTGCCTATATTGCAATATTTGGAGATGGTGACACCGGTGCCTCTATAGCCGTTAATAGTGGTGAGTATGTGGGTTACATCGTTCCGGGCGATAATGGACAGGGGATCACCATCACGAGCGGCACTTTCAATGACCCGACGGCGCTGAATTATGGTACCGTTGGCTCCACTATGATTGTCAGCCTTGAGCAGGATTGGGAGCTCGATTCGTCCATTTCCCCTGGAAGCGGAACGTTGGATTTGAATGGTTATACCATCAGTGTAGATGAAAATACTTGTGATCCCATCACCATGAACAAGGCCGGTGCCACGCTTACCATTACCGGCAACGGCACCATTGACGCATCCGGATATTCGGGTAACGATGGTACTGCCATTTGGGCGAAGGCCGGTTCGGTAATCATCGAGAGCGGCACTGTTATCAACAAATCTACGGAAGAGGCTACGCTTTACGTCAGTGGCGAGAACGCCTCCATCACCGTACAGGGTGGGACGTTCAGGAATATTGCCGAAGGCGAATACAAGTGGAAAGCCGGATGGAAGCCGGTTATCCTGAATGTGAAGAACACCTTGAATGTGAACCAGATTCAGGTTAGCGGTGGTAACTTCTACTGTCAGGATCCTTCTCTCGGTGATGATAATCTGGGTGGAAGCTTCCTTGTAGCAGGGAAGACGGCAAGTCCAATCAAGGAAAGCAGTACTGTAATTGGCTATAGCGTCCAGTAGCTTTAGCCTCACATAAGCTTTGAGAAGCCCGATGCCCCGCGCACCGGGCTTCTTTTATCGCCCCCCCCTGCGGAATCAAAAAAAGAACTATCTTTGTATGACCAAAGACTGAAAAAATGAAAAGATTCCTGATTGCGCTTTCTGCCGCCCTGATCGCCCTTACCGGATGTGGTGTGGGCAGTGTTTCCACCAGCACCATTACCGCCTCCACGGGCACTGTCACCAAAGCTACAACATCGGCCCAATCCAGCAAGGCTTCGGAGGCCTATCTGGTCTTTACGGCCGATGCCCAGGAAAGCATCCTGGTTACGGTGGACGGCAAACAATATCAGAAGGAAACCGTCCAGGTGAAGAGTTCCGGCAGCATGAAGGAACTCCAGGAAATGGCCGGAAACATCATCACGCTCACCCCCGGCACGCATCAGGTTCGCGTGACCAAGGGCGGAAAGCAGGTGTATCAGCAGACTGTTTCCATCAATTCCCAGGAACGGAAAGTTATCAGACTGTAGGGCATCCCACCCTCCGCTTGCGCCAGGCTTTGGCATAAGCGTTAACTTCTTGATTAATAGTAACTTAACCGAACAGCAGGTTCCCGACCCCCACATTTTTAAAGGGGGTCGGGATTTCTTGATTTTATAATCGATTGCAAATCAGTTGTTTACAAATACATCGGTGCCCGTACCGTGCTGGGTTGCAAAAGGGAAAGGCGAATAATTTCTAAAATAAATTACCCCCCCCTATACCGGAATAAAGCATCCCGTTTTTTGCCGCAAGTGTTGAACGCAAAATAAAATATGATTACATTTGCAAAAATGATTGCAGAAATGGGAACGCAAACAAGAGTGCAAACCGTAATCAGGTTGCGGCCGGAGGTGCTTACCCGGCTAAAATACAAAGCCAAGCAGGAAAATCTTTCGCTGAATGCCTACGTTGAGAAGACGCTGGAGGAGAAAACGAAACCCGTCCTTCCCAAACTACCCAAAGATTTTGAGATAGACCCGGTAATTGCTTCCTTCAGTGGAATGCTGCGGGAACCTACTCAGGAAGAATTGGATCAGGACCCCAAACTCGCTTATCTATGGGAGAAGTACAACAGATAAGAAGGAAGGTTTTCCTGGATACCAACATCCTTCTGGACTTGCTCATTCCCATCCGTGGGTCAAAAGAGGCGGAGTTAATCCTTTCCGCAGTGCGGAAACACTATCTGGAAGGCTACGTGACAACGCAAAGTTTACTGGATGCCTGGTATATTGCCCGCAAGTCAGGTGTTACGTATGAGGTTTTCTCCGGATTCGTCCTGGAACTCCGGAAGTTTATCAATTTCGGAGAGATAGACCCCATGCATCTGGACTGGGCCTTTGAGCACTATTCCGGGGATCTGGAAGACGACGCCCAGTATGCCAGCGCCTACGACGCTACCTGCGACTATTTCCTAACCCGGGACATCGAGCTCCAGAAGTGCAACAGCGAGTTCTGCCCCATGACCGTCATTACTCCGGAAGAATTCCTCTCCCAAATGCTGGATTAATTTGCCGTAGAATGGCTGCAACGGTGCGGGAAGACGTGACCTTGCGGCCATTTACCGTGTGGGAGGCGGAGGCGTGGATTTCCGTGCAGCCGGTGAGCTCCAGGATGCGGCGGGCGTTCCGGGGCGTGACGCCGCAGCCAGGCAGAAGGCCGATCCGTCCATCGGCACGCTCCCGAAGGGCGCGGACCATGTCGGTGCCTTCGGCCACCGTGGGCGCCTGTCCGGAAGTGAGCAGGCGCGTGCAGCCCAGGCCGATGATGGTTTCCAGCGCATCGAACGGCTGGCGGCACACATCGAAGGCCCGGTGGAAAGTGACATGGCGGGCATCGGCCATCAAAACCTGCATGGCCGGTACGTCCACGTCGCCGGAAGGGGTGAGGCAACCGATGACGATGCCGTCGGCCCCCAGGGAAAGGGCCGTGCGGATATCGGCCGCCATTTGCTGCAGTTCGGCGGGGGAGTAGCAGAAATCTCCGGGACGGGGCCGGATGAGCACGTGGATGGTAAGTTGGGGATAAAGGGCACGGGCGGTGCAGAGGTCTTCCCAGGAAGGCGTGAGGCCGTCCAGCTCCAGGGAGCTGCAGAGCTCTATGCGCGGCGCTCCGCCCTTAACGGCGGCGTGCACGCTGTCCAGGTTGCCGCAGCATACTTCCAGCAGCTTCATTCTGCCAACTGCCGTTTGATGAGTTCCCGCTTGAGCTCGCTGCCATAGGCGTAGGCGCCCACGTCCAGGCTGTACAGCAGGTACAGTCTTCTGCGCCAGCGAGTGGATTTCGGCCGCTTTGTCCAGCGATTCTTTGGGCACCACCAGATGGCAGGGGATCACATACGCCACCGGGTTCAGGGCCACCACGTGGGCCACGGCACGTACGCCCTGCGGATTGTCCACCAGGGCGGCCAGTTCCGTGTAGCTGTACAGCTTCCGGGGCAGGTCGAAGAGCTTCTTCCACACATTCATCTGGAAAGGGGTGCCGAAGAGCCGGAGGTCTTCCCACTTGAGATAGGTGGCATATTCCAGAAGCTCTTCCGTATCGATTTTCCGCGTGCCCAGGGAGAAGGTTTCCTCTGCGGGC
>CAMYWP010000047.1 GCA_947302825.1 uncultured Bacteroidales bacterium | reverse complement strand
CCTGGTAGCCGCCCCAGCTCTGGCCCTGGATGGCCATGTTGTCCTTGTCCACCCAAGGGAAGCGGGTGAGGGATTCGGCGCCGCTCACGATGCAGTTCACGGCGCTTTCACCGGGCATGCCGGCGTTATACACGATATCCGGGACAAAGACCAGATAGCCGCGGGAAACATAGAAAGTGATGTTGATGATGGACCAGCTGGGCTGTACGGGGATATTCTTGTACAGGGTTTCGGAATTCTTCTCATAGAAGTAGATGAGCATGGGATACTTCTTGTCGGGGTCGAAGTTTTCCGGCTTGTACAGGAGGCCGTCCAGCGGGGTGCCGTCGTAGGCGTTCCAGTGGTAGAGTTCCACCGTTCCCCAGTTATAATCCTTCTGCTGGGGATTGATGGCCGATAATTTCTGTTCGGCCTTGCCCAGGTTAGAAGCATAATAGACATCCATCTGCGCCTGGAAATTGCCCTTCTGGTAGGTGAAGACCGGGGCTTTGGTGGCCTTCTGAACGCCGGTCCAGGTGTAACCGCCTTTTTCCAGTTTCTTGAAGCTCTTGGTCGGATTGGCCACCTGCAGGCAGGCCAGGCCGTTCTCCTTGCTGGTATTGTCGAAAATGCTCAGGATAATGTTGTCCGAAGGGCGGATATGGCGCTGTTCTTCACGATCCATGGTGTTGATGTAGCGGTAGGTGATGCCTTCCTCTTTGCCCTGGGTCAGACGCACAGCTGCGCTACCATCAACCGGTGCTTTCCATATATCGTAGCGGTCGTAGATTAACAAGGCGTTCTCTCCTTCCATCCATCCGGCCATACCGTACGGATCCTTCAGCATGGGGTGGTCGTCCTCCTGGTTCCAGCAGGCAAGGTCGGGCGCCAGGGTACGCTCCTGGGCGGCATTGATATCATACACCTTCCAGCAACGGCCCTGCAAATCCCACCAGGTGACGTATTGGGCCAGCGGGGACAGGGATACCCGGCTCAGCTGACCCTGGGCCACGGAAATTTCTCCGTTGGGCCCCACAACGCTCACGGCCACGGTATTCTGGTAGTTCCACTGGGTTTCTACCGGATTTACTATGCGTACCTTGAGGTCATAAGGGCCGTCCCCCCGGTTGCCCTGGGTATAGCGTACCAGGCGGGTATCGTTGAGCAAGCCCTCTCCCAGGCGCACGGGGAAGGTGTAGGCGGCATCGGCCTTCAGATTCACTTTCTGCATGGGAGGCAACTGGGGTGCATTCCAGTTCCAGATGTCCAGTCCGGGCAGTTCGAAGGGCACCAGGCTGGTGTCCTTGGGCGGGGTGAGTTCCTGCACGCCCACATAGATGCGCTGGCCGTTGTGGCTATAGGAATAAGTGCTGTTCTCCGTCATGCCCCAGCCCTCCGGGAGGGTTCCGATGCCTTCCAGTTTCTGGGTTTTCCCGTTGGCATACTCATAGAGTTCGGCGTGTTTGCTGCCGGAGCTCACTGTGTCGCGCGCCACCAGGAAAAGGGCCTTTGTGCCGCTTTCGTCGAAGTGCGGAGCAGCGTGCCAGGTGACGGTATCTGTGAGGAAGGTGGCTCCATCGGCCAGGGTGTAAAAACCTGTTACATAGCCCTTTTTGCCGGTTTTGCGCACCAGGCCGATCTGCCGGCCGTCCCGGGATACTTCATATTTATCAATGTTCTGCAGGGTATCTATGCGGGCATCGGCCCAATAGTACACCAACAGCGGATTGCCCAGCTGCTCCTTCTTCTTGCGGGCCTTGGCGGGCATCACGGCCGATGTGTCCGTGGTGCTGAAGGCGAAGCCGTCCAAGGCGTGCCGGCCCATTTTGAAGTCCTTGACCTTGGGGAATTTGGTCACGGCACCGGTGGTAAGGTCAATCACGGCCAGGGAGTCCTTGGGCATTTGGTCGGGTTTTTTCTTGTCGATCTTGGCCCGGCGGGTTTTCTGGAATTCCGGCTTGATCAGACACACCGCATATTTTTCGTTGTCCGTGATACGTGCTCTATATCCGCGCGGAATCACTACCTCGCGTCCTTTTTTGCCCATCACTTTCAGGTACAGCGTACCGTCCCCTTCCTGGGGATTCACTTCATAGCTCACCACATTTCCGGCGGGCGAAATGTTCACATTGGCAACGGCTTGCCAGCTGTCATACACACTGTGGTCCAAGGGTTTTTTCTGGGCCTGCAGGGGAAGGACAAACGCCAGCAGGACAGGAAGAAGGAAGTACTTTCTCATATAGAATTCATTTTCCTGCTAAATTAGTAAAAATTCCGAAAAATACCTATATTTGTGAACCTTAGAATATTTCTAATGTACCACAATAACAACTAAAAGGAATCCATTTATGAAAAAGAAATTCAGATGCCTCGTTTGCGGATATGTCCATGAAGGCGACAATCCCCCCGCAGAGTGCCCCATTTGCCACGCTAAGGCCGAAAAGTTTGTAGAAATCAAAGAAGGTGGTGACAAGCCCCAGTATGCCGCAGAGCACGTGCTGGGCGTAGCCAAGGGCTGTGATCCGGAAATCTGGGCCGGCCTGGAGGATCACTTCAAGGGCGAGTGCTCGGAGGTGGGTATGTATTTGGCCATGTCCCGCCAAGCCGACAGAGAGGGTTATCCGGAAATTGCCGAGGCCTTCAAGCGCTACGCTTTTGAAGAGGCCGATCATGCCGCCCGTATTGCCGAACTGCTCGGTGAAGTCGTATGGGACACCAAGACCAACCTTAAGAAACGTTACGAGGCTGAAGAAGGCGCCTGCGAAGGCAAGTTCCTCATCGCCAAACGCGCCAAGGAGCTGGGTTACGACGCCATCCACGATACGGTTCACGAAATGGCCCGCGACGAAGCCCGCCACGGGGCAGGTTTCCTGGGTCTGTACAAACGTTATTTCGGAAAATAATCCCTGAAAACGGGATCTTCTATTGGTAAAGGTGGCGTTTTACGCTGCCTTTTGCCGTTCTTTCAAAGGGCACATCCACGAACTCCACGCGGTAAACCTGGCTGAAGCGGGGCAGGTGGGCGTTGCTCTTGTCGCGGATGTCGTCGGCCAGAGCAGCGATGGCTTGGTCGTCGTCGCCCGCTACGGCTCCGGCACGGGGATACACCAGGGCGGTGATTTTCCCGTCGCGGTCCAGCACCAGCGATTCTTCCACCAGGGGGTGACGGTTCACCACCTGTTCCACCTCTTCTGGATAGATGTTCTGGCCGGATGCACTCAGGATGAGAGACTTGATGCGGCCGCGGATGAAGAGGTTACCGGCCTCGTCCATGACGCCCAGGTCTCCGGTGCGGAACCAGCCGTCGGCAGTGCGGCACTTGGCATCGGCCTCCGGATTCTTGTAATAGCCGGAGAAGAGGTTGGGGCCCAGGGTCTGGATTTCACCGGGGATGCGGTCCGGTTCCGGAGATTCGATGCGCACCTGGTGTACGGGCTTGCCGCAGGAGCCGGGCGCATAGTCTTCCGGCCGTTCATAGGCCAGCAGCGGACAGGCTTCCGTCATGCCGTAGCCTACCGCGTAAGGCAGTTCGATTTTCTTGAACACGCTTTCCACCTTCCAGCTGAAGGGGGCTCCGCCCACGATGATGGTATGCAGGTTTCCGCCAAAAGCCGCCAGCACCTTTTTGCCCACGGCTTTGTAGAAGGGGGTCCGGAGGACGGGCATCGTGCGGAGCGCCTTGGCAGCGCGGGTGTTCAGCTGCGGACGGATCAGGTTCACATACACCTTTTCCATGATCAGGGGCACCGTAATCATCAGATACGGCTTCACTTCCGACATGGATTGCACCAGCAGGGAAGGCGAGGGCGCCTTGCCCAGGAAGTAGATGGTGAATCCGGTACAGCAGGGATAGATGAACTCCATGGCCAGGCCATAGATATGGGCCAGGGGCAGCATGGATACAATGTTTTCCGGAGCATTGTGAATATTCTGCTGACAGTACTCCACGATGTCCGACATGGCGCCGTAGCTGAGCATCACGCCTTTAGGGTCGCCGGAGGTGCCGGAGGTATAATTGATGATGGCGATGGCTTCCAGGTTGTCCGGATAATGGACTTGATCGAAATCGAAGCCTTCCGGGTAACAGTCCTGAAACAGTTGTTCACGGTCTTCCCAGGCCGATGACAGGCGCTCGTCCGCGCTGAAAAGCAGCTGGTCTTCCTTGGCATCCAGTACGCCGCGGATTTGAGGAAGTTCAAAGCGGCTCAGATGCTTCCAGATATCGGCATCGGCTATGAGCATTACACTGTCTGAATGGCGGATCAGTTGCACCGTTCCTTCCGGCGTGTAATTGGGCAGGATGGGGACGATGACGGCTTCGTAGGTGTTCACCGCCAGGAAGCAGATGGCCCAGCGGGCTGAATTCTTGGCACAGAGGGCAATCTTGTCCCCTTTGCGGATGCCGGCGGCCTGGAAGAAAATGTGGAACTGCTCGATGGCGGCGGCCACCTCTGCGTATGTATACGCCTTTCCGCCGTAGTCGCACAAGGCGGGTTTGTCGGTGCGCAGGCGCATCTGGTCTTCCAACTTCTTCAGGTACGGTTTCATCTCTGGCTTATTGGGGGTGCAAACGTGCGAAATTTTTATTAAATTTGCAAGGATTATGCCAATTCCAGCCATCATAGGGACTATTTTATGGAGCGTACTCTACCTGAGCATCGCTGTCCAGGTCACTATGAGCAGAAAAGATTCGGACGCCAAACTTTTCTGGCTGGTGTTCGCTGCGCTTTTCCTCCCTTTGGCACTGCCGTTGTACCTTTTGACGGGCATCCACTACCGCCGTCCGGATGCCCGGGAACGCCTGCACGGCCGTTCGGTAGACTTTTTCCAGCGGCAAATGACCGATGACCTGAAGGAACGCTATTTCACCAACGCCAATCTGGAGCAGGTGGACGCTCTTTGGCGTCCCCTGGCCCACTTGCTGCTGGCCTGTGGGGAAGGGAACAAGGTCTATGCGCACAACTCGTTTGAAATCATCACTTCCGGCGCCCGGAAGCGGGAACTTCTGCTGGAAGACATCCGCAAGGCCCAAAAGTACATCCATCTGGAATACTTCCGTTTTGGGAACGACGCTTCCGGTCGGGAAGTGCGGGATGCCCTGATGAAAAAAGCTTCCGAAGGGGTGGAGGTGCGGTTTGTCAACAACAATATGTCTGCTTGGCGCATTCCCACGTCCTATTTTGACGATATGCGCAAGGGCGGCATGGAGGTGAAGAACTTCACAAGTATCCGCTATGGCTGGCATATCTGGCTTATGCGCCTGAATCACCAGGACCACCGCAAGATGGTGATCATCGACGGCAAGGTGGCCTATACCGGCGGCATGAACATCAACGACAACTACTTCTGTCGTTGGCGTGATACCCACCTGCGGATAGAAGGACCGGTAATCGCCCGCCTGCAGGTTTCCTTCATCGACACCTGGCTCAGTTGCGGGGGAAAGCTCAACCGTCCGCTCACGTATTATTTCGACATTCCCCTGGAAGGGGGCGAAGCACCGCTCAAGGACAAGCTCCTGCAGGTTGTTACCGATGCTCCGGAATTCCCTTTGCCCTCCTCCCAGCTGGCCTACGAATGGATTCTGCAGAACGCGAGGGAATACGTCTATATCCAGACGCCCTATTTCATTCCGCCCACCTCCTTCCTGCATGCCCTCAAGGGCGCTGCTCTGCGTGGCGTTGACGTGCGATTAATGCTTCCCAAGGAAGTGGATACGCCGCTTATCGGATGGGCCAACCGTTCCTATTACGAGGAATGCCTGGAGGCCGGTGTCCGCATTTTCGAACGGAGCGGTGCCTTCATCCATTGCAAAACCCTGGTGGCCGATGATGCTGTGAGCATCGTGGGTGCCACCAACCTGGATGCACGCAGCTTCGGCATCAACAACGAAGTGAACACCTTCGCCTATGACCAGGAAACGGCCCTTGCCTGCAAAGAGATTTTCCTGGAAGATCCCGCCGCGCTGGAGGAAATCCTCCTGCCGGCATGGAAGGTCAAACACCGCAAGCACCGGCAGTACTTCTCTCAGATTATCCGCCTGTTCAGCAGTGTCCTTTAATCAGGGAAACTGGTATTCAGCGGTGCTTTTCAGGCCCGTTGTACCAAAGTAACTTCCCACTACATCTCCTTTCAGATATATTTGCCGGCCGATTAACTCCGGATGGTCCACCAGGTTCAGGGCGTCGCGGAGGGCCCCTTTGGGCAATTCTACTGCCAGACAGGCGGCTTTTTCCGTAACGGAGGAGTTTTCGGCCAGCGCCAGGTGCGTGGTTTTCGAAATATCCTCCGTTTTCACGCTTTTTCCGGCCGATGTAAGGTCGCCGCCTACGATGTAACCGTATGCCCACACGCCCTTTTCTCCCACATGAGCCCGGGCATGACTCACGGAAAAGGCGTTTAGCAGTACATAGTCTTCACCGGTTTGGTTCCGGGTGGTGTCCACGGAAATGTTCACCTGGCCGCCGGGTTCGGAAACTTCCAGCCGTACGGTAAGGACTTCCCGGGGCGCGAGCTGGCGGGTAAAGAGCGCCTGTTCGTTGCCCTGGTGATACAGGAAGGCGGAAACGGCATCGGCCAGGAAATAACCTGTCCGCTTTTCTTCATAGCTGTATTTTAACTGGGTATCGGCCTGACGGACATATATTTCCCCGCCGGGGAAGGCCTCCTGGAAAGCGGGGGAGGGCTGGAGCCGGAGACCGGCGTTGAGCATCGTGCAAACCAGCCGGGCCGTAACCGTTTCTCCGGAAGGCACCACTACCACTTGCTCGTCCCCGAACTGCGGGCGCTCGAAGGCCGGGACCGTGAAGGGGATGGAAACCACTTTCAGGGTGTAGGCTCCTGGCGACACGGGCAGATAAGCGGGGGCGTCGCCGTAGGTGCCTTCATACAGAAGGTGTCCCTCCGCATCCTGGATGCTCAGGAGGAAGTCGTTGGTGTCTGGCGTTTCGGTTTTGGTGGAAGGGATTTCCTCGAGCACCCAGCGCAATTCTCCCATTTCTTCTTTTGGGGGAAGCAGGGAAAAGTCGTCGCAGGCACCCAGGCCCGCCAGCAGCGGGAACAGTAGCAAAAGCTTTTTCATAGGGCAATTGGTTTATGGACCGGACGCCGTTGTCCGGTCCGGGACGAAGGTAAGGTCCCCCGCACGGATTCCATCGTAAAAAAGCAGACTATTTTTCTTACGATTCCCCTGAAACAACAGCCTTTCTTGCAATAAAAAGTTACGATTTCCTTTCTTCGCGCAAAATCCGTATATTTGCAAGATTGAGTAAAGCAAAAAACCTATGTTCGAGAACCTGAGCGAGAGACTGGAGCGGTCTTTCAAGATACTGAAGGGTGAAGGAAAAATCACCGAAATCAACGTAGCCGAAACGGTTAAGGACATCCGCAAGGCACTGCTGGACGCCGACGTCAGTTACAAAGTGGCCAAGGATTTCTGCAACCGTGTGAAGGACAAGGCCATGGGTGCCAACGTGCTCACCGCCGTGAAGCCCCAGCAGATGATGGTGAAGATCACCCACGACGAACTGGCCGATTTCATGGGCTCTACGGCCCAGGACATCAACGTGAAGGGGAATCCCGGTGTGGTCTTGGTAGCCGGTCTCAACGGTTCGGGTAAAACCACCTTCTCGGGCAAGCTGGCCCTCCTCCTGAAGTCCAAGCGCGGCATGAAGGTGCTCCTGGCTGCCTGCGATACCTTCCGTCCCGCCGCCATCGAACAGCTCAAGGTCCTGGGCGAAAGCATCCAGGTGCCCGTTTACACGGAAGAAGGGGAGAAAGACCCCATCAAGATTGCCAAAGCCGCCATTGCCAAGGCCAGGGCCGAAGGCTACAGCGTGGTGATCGTGGATACCGCCGGCCGCCTGGCCGTGGACCAGCAGCTCATGGACGAGATATCGGCCCTGCATCAGGCTGTCCATCCCACGGAAACACTTTTCGTGGTGGATGCCATGACGGGTCAGGATGCCGTGGAGACGGCCAAGGCCTTCAACGACCGCCTGGACTTCGACGGTGTAGTTCTCACCAAGATGGACGGCGACACCCGCGGCGGTGCGGCCCTTTCCATCAAGGCCGTGGTGGGGAAACCCATCAAGTTCGTGAGTTCCGGTGAAAAACTGGAAGCGCTGGATGTATTCCATCCCGACCGTATGGCCGACCGCATACTGGGCATGGGCGACGTAGTGTCCCTGGTAGAAAAAGCCCAGGAACAGTTCGACGAGAAATAGACCCGCGAACTCAAGAAAAAGCTGGCCCGCGACCAGTTCACTCTCTGGGATTTCTATCAGCAGATCCAGCAGGTAAAGAAGATGGGCAACGTGAAGGATCTGGCTTCCATGATTCCCGGTGTGGGCAAAGCCATCAAAGATGTGGACATCCCCGACGATGCCTTCAAGACCACGGAGGCCATCATCCTGTCCATGACCCCGTACGAGCGTGAGCATCCGGAAGCCATCAACGGCTCCCGCCGCAAACGCATCGCCGACGGCTCAGGCACCTCCCTGCCGGATGTGAACAAGCTCCTGAAGCAGTTCGAAGGCACCCGCAAACTAATGAAGGGCGCCGTGACAGGCACCCTTATGCAGCAAATGAAGAATTTCCGTCCGCGCTAACGCTTGAACAGCAGGGCCATATCGGCCTCGAGGGCGGGTTGGGCAATCTTCTCCGGCACGAATTTCCAGGTTCCGATGACAGCGGGCTTGCCGATGATCTCGGGATCGATGCTGCCGTTTTCCATCAGATAATCGTATAAGATGTTGCGGAGTTCCGGATGGCGGGAAACTATCCGGTCATCGGTGTTTTCTATGCCGGCTTCCTGCAGCAGTCCGCCGCCACCGCTGGCGCGGTAGGAGGTCATGGCCACCTTGTAGGAGCGCTGTGGATCAAAGGCGCTGCCATCGGCCATGGAAGTGATCTGGATGCGGCTGCCGAAGGGTTTGGTAACATCCACAGTATAGTTGATGCCGGCGGCCGAATCGAAATTGTAGGCGCGGTTGACGAAGGACCAGCCTGCCTGCTGGGTACGGGGATCGTCCCGCTTTTGGATCTTGAGGATATGATCATCGGCCTTGGCAATGGTGTTGATCCATTTGTCATAGGACACTTCCAGGTATTTTTGCAGTTCCTCACCCGTCATATTGACTACATATAGCTGATTCTCAAACGGATAGATGGTGAACAAATCGTTGTAAAGCAGCGTACCGCTGTTCACGTGTCCGTTGTAGGTGAGGGGAGCGGCGATGGAGATTTCGGCCGGAACCCGGGTAAGGCCCAGGGTGTGGATCAGGTTCATATAATGGCACATGCCTTTGTAGGCTTCGCGGGTATGCAGTTCCGCATTCAGGATGCCCACCTCCTGCAGGGTGAACGCCTTCACGGCCTCGAAGTCTTTCCGGAAATGGGCCCGCATGGCTGGATCGGCTTTTTCGGCCTTGACAGGGATGAGATCCGTCTGGAAGGATTTCTCCTTGATCTGGCCGTCCTTCACAAGCAGATGCATCTTTCCGTGGGCCACATAGCGGCTGTGGCTGCCGGAATTCAGGAGCGCCATGGTGTCGCGGGTTTCCACATAGGGCCGATGGTCGTGGCCGCAAACCACCCAGTCCACGCCCTGTACATGGTTGAACACATCCAGGGCTTCCGCTTCCAGGATGGTGCCGTCGCCCTGTCCGCAGGCCGAATGCATGGCCGCCACCACTACATCCGGATGCTCTTTGGAGCGAACCCAATCCACATCCCGCTGGATAATTTCGGCGATGGAAACAAAGTGCATCCCGCTCCAGAGCTCTTCATTGAGCCAGGCGGCGATGTTGGCATTGTTGTAGCCCAGGACGGCGATCCGGAGCCCGGCCTTCTTGACCATCTTGTAGAGAGGGAAGTAGGTTTGTCCATTGTCGTTGCGGATGGCATTGCCCGCCAGGAAGGGAGAACCGGCTTTTTGCAATTCCGCCGCCACACGGTCGTACACCGGATGGCCGGTTTCGATATCGTGGTTACCCATGGCCACGGCGTCGTAGCGCATATATTCCAGCAGGCGCGGGAACAGGTGAGGGCTCAGGGTATCGATGTAATTGAAATAGTACGGGGCGTTGTCTCCCTGCAGGCAGTCGCCGGCATCCAGCAGAAGCACGTTGTCAAAACCATCGGCCGTGCGGACGCTGTCGATGTAATAATTCATGGCGAAAAGGGATCTGCGCAGATGGCCGTCCACGTAGGTGGAGTCGAACCAGGTACCGTGCACGTCGTTGGTGGAGAGCAGCGTCAGCGTGTATTCTCCGTCTTTGAGTTTGTGCGTGCAGGAAAGGGAAATCAGTACGGGGACTGCAAGGAGGACAAGATGGCGGAATTTCATGGTGGTTTTGGTTTAATGCACGAAGATACGATTTTTTTAGTATATTTGTATCAATCACATAATACTGAAATCCCCATGGAAATGTTTTCCCGACGTAGTTTCATCAAGACGGCCGGACTCGGAACGGCCGGTGCCGTTTTGGGCGTGCAGCATCTTTCCGCAGCGGAACGCTCCCAGGGACCGGCTGCCCGGAAAGAGAGCAAGATCCGGCTGGCCGCCATCGGCATTGCCAACCGAGGGGCCCAGATCATCGGCGACTTCATGCGCACCGGCCTGTGCGATATCGTGGCTTTGTGCGACGTAGACCCGCAGAGCGAAGGCAGCCGCAAAACCATTGCCGCCTTCCCCAAGGCCAAGCTTTTCACGGATTTCCGGAAACTCTTCGAAGAATACGCCGATCATTTCGACGCAGTGTGCGTCGCCATCCCGGACTTCGCGCATTTCCCCGTGGCGATGCTCGCCCTGCACTATGGCAAGCACGTGTATCTGGAGAAACCCATGGCGCGCACCTTCCTGGAGTGCGAACTCCTGATGGACGCCGCCCGCCGCCATCCGGAACTGGCCACCCAGGTGGGTAACCAGGGACATTCGGAGGAAAACTATTTCCAGTTCAAGGCCTGGAAGGAATCCGGCATCATCAAGGACGTCTATTCCATTGTGGCCCACCACAACGACTGGCGCCGCTGGCATCCCTACGATGTCAATATCCACAAATATCCGGATGCGGAACCCTTGCCGGAGGGTATGGACTGGGACCCCTGGCTGTG
>CAMYWP010000046.1 GCA_947302825.1 uncultured Bacteroidales bacterium | reverse complement strand
AGGATTCTCTCGATGGCGAGGGCGAGACCGAGGATGAGGCAGATGAGCACGAGGCTCATGAAGCCGGCGCCACCTTCGATGAACTTGGTCTTGAGGGCCTGGTGGAGGGGAACTTCCTCACCGGAACCGGCGAAAAGGTCCACCGGCTGCTCGGCGGCGGGGGCGACTTCCTCAGTCGCGGCCGGAGCGGCCTGCTCGTCCTGGGCGGAAGCGATGTTCGCAGTGAAGGTCATGAGACCGGCGACTGCCAAAAACATGAAAAACTTTTTCATAATCGTTTTTGTGTTGTTAGTTATAAGTTGAATTAGTTAGTAAAAATATTTCCCTATTTGGTCGTGCAATTTAGGAATAAAAATCCAAACTGCCAAAGATTATTTCGTTATTTCGCCACAAAGGTTCTTTTCCAACATGGTTTTCACCCACCCGTCGTTGTCGCTGCGCCCCATCAGGGAGAACAGTTTTCCCAGTGCGGCTTCGGTGGTGATATCGCTGCCTGAAAGCACACCTGCGTGTTTCAGGGTGGCTCCCGTGGCATACAGGTTCATGTTCACGGTGCCGGATTTACACTGGGTAACGTTCAAAAGAATCTTTCCGGCCGATGCGGCTTCCCGCACGATGTCCAGGAACCAATCCTTGGACAAGGCATTGCCCGAACCATAAGTTTCAATGATGCAGGCGCGGGTGAGCGGGTCGCTCACAACTGAACGCATTACCTGCGGGGTCATGCCGGGATGTACCTTCAGGATGGCCACGCGGGTGTCCAGCCGGGTCTGAACCCGAAGCTGGGCATCCCAGTAAATAGGTTTCCGGATTACATCCGTGTTGTAGCGGATCTGGATGCCGGCTTCGGCCAGCGGCGGGCAGTTGGGGGAGGCGAATGCGTTGAAGGCCTCGGCGCTGTATTTGGTGGAACGGTTGCCCCTCAGGAGCTTGGAGTCGAAATAAATGCAAACTTCCGGCACGCGGGCATGGCCTTCATAGTCCTTGGCGGCGGCAATCTCCACGGCCGATATCAGATTCTCCTTGCCGTCCGTGCGGGGTACGCCGATGGGCAGCTGGCTGCCGGTGAACACCACCGGTTTGGTGAGCCCTTCCAGCATGAAACTGAGGGTGGAGGCGCTGTAGGCCATGGTATCTGTTCCGTGCAGGATGATGAAGCCGTCGTAGTCTTCGTATCGTTCATAGATCAGTTCGGCCAGGGAGATCCACAGGGAAGGCTCCACGTCGGAGGAGTCGATGAGCGGGTCGAACGTATAGGAATCGATCTTGACGTCGAATTTGTTCAGTTCCGGGACCTCCTCCATGATCTGGCTGAAGTCAAACGGCTTGAGGGTTCCGTCCATCGGGTCTTCTTTCATGCCGATGGTGCCGCCCGTGTAAATGATTAGAATGGATGCGGTCATATTCCGAACAGGGTTTCAGCGTTATGGGTGGTGATGGTTTCAATTTGTTCCAGGGACAGGCCTTTCACCTCCGCCACCTTGGCGGCGATGTAGGGGATGTAGGCGCTTTCGTTGCGCCGTCCGCGATAAGGGACGGGTGCCAGGTAGGGGGCGTCGGTTTCCAGCAGGATCTTTTTCAGGGGAATCCGGGCCACCGTTTTGGGGAGACTTGCATTTTTAAAGGTAATGACGCCGCCGATCCCTACGGAGAAATCGGCCCAGCGATTGGCCCTTTCGTAGATTTCATAGCTGGCGGTGAAGCAGTGGAGGTTCCCGCGCAGGTGCAGGTGCTTACAATCTGAAAGTACGGCAAAAAAGTCTTCCCAGGCATCGCGCAGGTGAATGTTCACCGGAAGGTTCATCCGCGCAGCCAACTCGAACTGCAGCCGCAGCACCTCCTTCTGCTCCTTCACATACTCCAGCCCCTCATGATAATCCAATCCTATCTCTCCAATTGCCACAAATCTTTCCTTTGAGATCTCTCCACGCGCTTCGCTTGGTCGAGATGACAAGGACTCTGTCATTTCGAGCGAAGCCGAAGGCGAAGTCGAGAAATCTCCTTTTGCCAAAGAGAAGACAATGTCCAGTTCTTCTTTCCAATTTTCTGTCACGGAGCCGGGATAGAACCCCAGCATCTGGAAAATGACCCCGGGATGCCGCTGGCCGATCTCCCACATGGCGGGCCGCTCCCGGCTGTCTACATCGGCCTGGATCATCTTGCCCACGCCGGCGTCCAGCGCGCGCTGAACGGCCTCCTCCGCATCCGGCAGCAGCCACTCGTCGTAGAAATGCGTATGCGTATCCACAAACATATCCACAAAGATACGCAAAAAAACGGCACGTTGGGCCAGGTCCCCCTATTTCCGGGCCAGGTCTGATTTTATGCACGGGACCGCGCCCGCATTTTCTTGGTTCTACGCTCTCCAGGGTCGAAAACGTGGGCCAGGTCTCGACTTTAAAATCGGACCTGGCCCAACTATATTCTATTAAGGTGGCTAAATCCTGGCTTCCCGGAAGACCTCTACAATGGAGGGATAGGTGTTCTTGAGGAAAGGCGGCAAAGACGATTTGGCCACCCAGGCCGCTTTGGTGATGTCTTCTTCGCGCTGGGGCGTGAGGTTGGTGGGATCCGTGTACAGCATGTCGTACCACCAGGTATGTTTCAGGTGCCACAAGCCCTCGCGGAAGTAGACGTGGTCCGTAATGCAGATAAGGCGGCGTAGTTCCAACTGGTCCACGCCGGTTTCCTCCTGTACCTCGCGCATGGCACAAAACTCAATGTCCTCTCCTGCCTCCTGATGGCCTTTGGGAAGGTCCCAGAGGCCGTTCCGGGAAATGAGCAGATAATCTCCGCGCCGGTTGCTTACCAGCCCGCCGGCGGCATTCACTTCCTTGAATTCCGAACAGATGCGCCTATAGGCCTTTTCCGTATCTGTCGTGGGGATGTAGATACGGGAAAGGGTGTCCTGTACCTCGAACATGCGCACCAGGGCGTGGATGTTCAGCACTTCTCCCAAGTGGAACTCCACGGAGTTGGGATCGGCCAGGGCTTCGTCCGAAGGGGAACAGATAATGATACAGCGCTTCTCGAAATAAATTTTGTGCATGATTTTTGCTATCTTTGCAGGCACTGCAAATGTAAGAAATTATGACGGAAATCGAAAGTAAACACGGGATCGTTTCCCGCCAGCCGTACGAACTCTATATGTCATTTGTGGACATGCAGAATTTTGCCCGCATGCTCCCGGACGACAAAAAGGATATGCTCACCGCCGATTACGACACCCTTACCGCCACGGTACAGGGTTTCAACATCGGCGTGAAAGTGCACCAGCGCGTGCCGTATTCCCGTATTGAACTGGTGGACTACGACGCCCCCTTCGCCTTTCACCTGGTGCTGCACTTCGAACCCGCAGCGGAAGATCCGTACAAGACGGACTTCTGGATCAATATGGAGGCCGATCTGAATCTGATGATGAAGATGATGCTTTCCGGCAGGATGAAAGAAGCCCTGGATAAAGTGGTGGATGGTCTGGTGGAAGTCTCCAACGGCAAGATGCCGGAAGGATTCGATCCTGCGCAGTGGAGCAAATAAGGATGACAAACTTTCCGGAGGGATTTCAGGAGCTGTTGGCCGAGTCTGTGGGTACAGACCGGGCCGCCGGGGTGCTGGAGGCGCTCCAGGCCGCTCCTTCCGTATCCATCCGGCTGAACCCGGCCAGATTATCGGCCTGCCCTTTCCCCAATGCCACGCCCGTTCCCTGGAGCCCTTATGGGTATCTGCTTGCGGAACGCCCCGTTTTCACGCTGGACCCGCTGTTTCACGCGGGCGCTTATTACGTGCAGGACACTTCCGCCATGCTGGTGGGACATATTTTCCGGCAGCTGGAACTGGAGCCCGGGGCCTGCGTGCTGGACCTGTGCGCCGCTCCCGGCGGGAAAACCACCGACCTCGCGGCCTCGTTGCGGGAAAGCTTCGGAGATCGATTCACCCTGCTGGCCAACGAAGTGATGCGTAACCGCTACGCCGTGCTGCGCTCCAATGTGGAAACCTGGGGAGACCCGCGCGTGGGCACGGTTTCGCGGGATCCGTCGGCCTTCGGGGACACCCCGCTCTTCGACGTAGTGGTGGCCGATGTCCCCTGCTCCGGCGAAGGCATGTTCCGAAAAGACGCCCAGGCCGTGGCGGAGTGGTCGCCCAAGACCGTGGAATTCTGCGCCGCCCGCTCCCGGCGGATCCTCCGGGATATTTGGCCCGTACTCAAGCCCGGCGGCTTCCTGCTCTATTCCACCTGCACTTTCAACCGCCTGGAAAACGACGACACCGTGGTCTGGATAGCCCAGGAGCTGGGGGCCGATATTCTCCCGTTGCCGGAACAGGCCCCGGCCATCGCTACGGCACAAGGGCTGCTGATGCTGCCTGGTCTGGTGCCCGGCGAAGGACAGTATGTGGCCGCCCTCCGCAAGCACGGTTCGGCGGAAAACAGTTTCCCCGGCCGTCCCTTCGACCTTTTCCGCGCCGAAATCCCCGCCGCCTCCGCCTCTGCAGCGGACGGCCCCTGCTGGGAGCTGGACCGCTTATCGGCCCTTCAATACCTGCACGGCGACTCCCTGGTGCTGCCGCCGGAGGCGCCCACCGGCCTTCTCACCCTCTGTTACCAGGGCCTCCCCCTGGGACAGGGCAAGAACCTGGGGAAGCGCTGCAACAACCTGTATCCCAAAGCCAAACGAATAAGAATGGATATCCGATGAAAAAACTCATTTCCATAGTATTAGGCCTGGCCATCCTGCTGCCGCTTAGCGCCCAGGAGCCCTATTCCAAGGAAGAATTCCTCCGCCGTTACAACAATCTGGTAGAGCGGGTGGGGCCCGCCGGCGTGGGGGTGGAGACTCTTCTGGACCGCTGGGAGGCCGCCTGGCCCGACGACACCAACCACATGCTGGCGCGATTCTCCTTCTGTTATACCCGCTGCCAGACGTCCCAGCTTGTCCAGATGGACCAGGACCGTTACCTGGGCCAGCCCCCTCTGGTTCCCATGAGGGATTCCCTGGGCAACAAGGTGAACTATTTCGAGGTGTTTGAATACGACGACGCCCTCTTCGCCACGGCCAATTCGGCCATCACCAAGGCCATTGCGGCCAAACAGAACCGCCTGGACTGGCGTTTTGCCAAAATCGACGCCTTGATGGCCTACGAGAAGGAAAATCCGGAAATGACCCTGCAGGAGCTCAAGACCCTGGTGGATTTCAACTTTCAGCGCAAGCCCGACTGGGAGCACGAAACCCTGGGCACCGTCACCCCCGACCAGTTCAAGGCCCTGATGCAGGATTACTGCGCCGCCCTGTTCCGGATCGGCTCGCCCACATCGGCCGAAGCTTTCCGCAGCTTGTCGGAGCACCTGCTCACCTACTGCAAGGACGAGCCCATGTACCTGGACAACCTGGGTTCCTATTATCTGGTGAAAAAGGACTACAAGAAGGCCCGCAAATATTTTGACCAGGTGCTCAAGAAGCATCCCGGCGACATGTCGGCCATCAAGGGCGGCATCCTGATGGCCCGCGCCCAGAAAGACATCAAGCTGGAGAAGAAGTACCTGACGCTCATGGCCCAGTACGGCGATACGGAGACAGAGCGGCGATCGGCCCAGGCACGGCTGGACGCCTACGGCAAATAAGCGTGAAACTATTTTTTCAAAAGTACCGTATATATTAAGTATCAAGTTTACGGACTACATGAAACTATCCCAATTCAATTTCGACCTTCCCAAGGACCGGATTGCCCAGGAACCTCCCCGCTGGCGGGACGAGGCACGCCTGATGGTCCTGCATCGCGCCGACGGCAGCATCGAGCACCGTCAGTTCAAAGATATCATCGACTATTTCGGCAAGGGGGACGTCTTCGTCCTCAACGACACCAAAGTCTTTCCCGCCCGCCTGTTCGGCAAAAAGGAAAAGACGGGGGCCGATATCATGGTGCTCCTGCTCCGTGAACTGAACCGTGAGCAGCGCCTTTGGGATGTGATCGTGGATCCGGCCCGCAAGATCCGCATCGGCAACAAACTCTATTTCGGCGAGGACGAATCCATGGTGGCCGAGGTGATTGACAACACCACCTCCCGCGGCCGCACGCTTCGTTTCCTCTTCGACGGTTCGTACGAAGACTTCAAGGAGGCCCTCTTTGCGCTGGGCGAACCCTACGTTCCGGAATGGGTGAAAGAAAAGACCACCCCGGAGGATGTAGAGAACTACCAGACCATTTTTGCCGCCCACGAGGGTGCCGTGAGCGCCCCGGCTGCCGGTCTGCACTTCAGCCGCGAACTGTTCAACCGCATGATCCTCAAGGATATCGAGAAAGCTTTCATTACGGTACACATGGGTATCGGCCATTTCCGCACCGTGGATGTGGAAGACCTGTCCAAGCACCGGATGGACTCCGAGCGCCTCATTATCCCGGAGGATGCCGCCGCCATCATCAACAAGGCCAAGCGCACGGGCAAGAAGGTCTGCGCCATTGGTGCCACCGTCATGCGCGGACTGGAAACCTACGTAACCACCACCCATGAGGTGAATGCCTTCGACGGCTGGACCAACAAGTTCATCTTCCCGCCGTACCAGTATTCCGTTCCGGATGCCATCGTGTCCAACTTCCATCTGCCGCAGAGCACCATGCTCATGAGCGTGGCTGCCTTCGGCGGGTACAAGCCCGTGATGGCCGCCTATGAGGAAGCGCTCAAGGAAGGCTACAAGTTCGGCCCTTACGGAGACGCCCTTCTGATCGTCTAAATCGTAAGAAAAACAGAAAATCACCTGAAACAACACAATCTTTTTTACGATTGTGTTGTTTTTCGTTTTTCCGCCTTATCTTGGCGGCATGAGTACGTTGGACCAACAGGTGGCACTTTGTGCCCTGAACAAACATTTCGGCTATCATCCCCGGCAGGTGCTGGATGCACTGGACACCTATATCGCCCGTTTGGAGCCTCCTCAGCTGGAGTGGGCGCAGCAGGAACTGAAACAGATCCGTGAACGGGGCTTCCGCTTTATCAGTATTCTAGATGAAGACTATCCCACGCCGCTCCGGGAATGTCCGGAGCCGCCTCTGGGGCTCTATCTGAATGCCACATCTTCCCCGGCCGAAATCTTCGGTTTCCGGCCCCTGGTGGCTTTTGTGGGCACCCGGGACCTGAGTTCCTATGGGAAAGCCTGGTGTCGGAAACTGGTCCTGACCTTGGCCGATGCCGCCGTGCAGCCCGCCATTGTGAGCGGCCTGGCCCTGGGCGTGGACGGCGTGGCTCACAGGACGGCGCTGGAGTGCGGTCTGCCCACGATCGGGGTGATGGCAACGGGAATTGAAGCCGTCTATCCCTGGCAGCACGAACAGCTAGCCCGCTCTATGGTGCAAACGCCGGGCTGCGCCTTGCTCACGGACTATCCCCTTGATACACAGCCGGTGGCCCTGAACTTCGTCCGGCGGAACCGCATCATCGCCGGCCTGGTATCGGCCGTGGTGGTGGTGGAATCCAAGAGCAAGGGCGGTTCGCTCATGACCGCTAAATACGCCGTGGAGTACAACCGGGAAGTCTTTGCCGTACCCGGCCGCCTGGACGATGTCCGCAGTGCCGGCTGCAACTCCCTCATCGCCACCCAGATGGCCCAGATTGTCACCTCGCCGGAACAGCTGGTAGATGCACTGGGGCTTGGGGGCACTCGCCGGCATAGGGGCGCAGGCGGCTCCTGGTGCACTTCCCGGCCCGGGGACCCGCCCGAGAAGGTGCTCCAGGCCCGGCTCACCAAGCAATACGGCGCCGGAGCCCTGCCGGTTGCGGTGGGGCTGGCCGTGCAGGCGCAGCGGGGAATCGGCCTGGAGGAACTCTGCGGGGCCCTTCATCGGCCTTATGGGGAAATCCTCGGCGCCGTGGGACAGCTGGAGGCCGACGGCGTGGTGACCACCGACCTCCTGCGCCGCTGCTCCCTGGCTCCGGGATGGGAATAAGCTGTTCTTGGGCCAGGTCCGATTTCAGGGTCGGGACCTAGCCCACGTTTTCGGCCCTGGAGAGCATAGAACAAAGAAAATGCGGGCGCGGTCCCGGGCACAAAATCCGACCTGGCCCGAAAACAGGGGGACCTGGCCCGAAAAACGAAAAGAAGATGAGAAGAATCGTTGTCCGAACACTTCCCTCAGGGGACCTCCGGAATGTCCAGCCTTTTCATGTGAGCATGAAGGGGTTGGAAAAAGCCGTCATCTGCAGGGACGAAGAAGATTATGACGTAATGGTCAAATACATAGCCATCTGCGCAAAGAGGAAGAATGTAATTGTAGTGATTTATGCGGCGGTTTCCAATCACTGCCACGTGGCGGTGTTGGCGGTTTCGCAAAAAGATGCCGACGCCTTTGGTCTGGAGTTGAAAAGGATGTATTCCCAGTGGTTCAGCGCCAAGTATGAGGAAAAGAGTCTTCTCCGTCATGTAGATGTGAAGGCTGTCACGTTGGACAATGAATGGCATGTCCGTAATGCCCTGGCCTATATTCCCCGGAATGCGCTGGATAACGGCTGTCCGGTGCAGGAATATCCCTGGGGTGGTTTCCGGGCCATGTTTTCCGGGGTGCAGGCCGATCCGGAAAACTACAGAGTGGCCGCCCTGACTAAACGCGAGAAAGGGGAATTGATGCACACACGGGATAGCTTGACGGATGTTCCCTGGTTGTTGGACCCGGATCATCATCTGATTCCGGCCAGTTTCTGTGATGTCGCGTATCTGGAACAGGTGTTTAACAATGACCCCGCTTTCTGGCTGAAGACAATTGGCGGAGTAAATCCGGCCGAAATGCAAGAGAAACTGGTGGACGGTCCCCGGCGGATGCTGCCGGATACCGAGTTCTACAAAGTGGCGACCGATACCGCGGACCGCTGGTTCCGGACGGAACTTAGCCTGTTGACCATGGAGAAGAAGAAACGGCTGATCCCTTACCTCTGGCGAACACATAAAACAACTGTGAATCAGCTTGCGCGGGTTTTTGGACTGGAAAGGGAAGAGGTGCAGAAGACCCTTGGTAAAACGCCCGATGACTAATAATTCTTTATATCTTTGCCGATGGTATGCAAGATTGTTTCCTGGCCGGGGTTTATTGGCTAAAGATATGAATAGTATGAAAAGATGGTTTTGGGTGTTGGCTGCAGTGCTGACGCTGATCTCTTGCGGAAAAGATTCAAAAGATTCGGACGAAACCTTTGAGGCCTTTCTGAATAAACCCAGTTATAGCCCCAAGCCGGGTATGATTTGGGATATTTACCCCGTGGAATTCCTTTTTGTGGTGACGGACGCCAAGGGAAACGACCTGTTTGATGAATCCACGCCGGGCAATTGGCTGTCAAAACCATTTTCCGCCACATTTGAAGGCCAGGAATTCCTGTGGCCAAAGACCGCCACAAAAGCCTATAAGGCCAGACTGATGGGGTTCTATATCTACCCCAAGTCGTACACCCTGTCCGATGTGGTGGTCCTTCGCTTCGGGCAACTGGACGGCACCAAGACATGGGATACGGATCTGAAAATTTCCTGGCCCGACGGCAGCAGGGATGTTATCCGGGTCCAGCACGCCTTCCGCTGGGATATCAGTGGCGATCCGGAAAGCTACACGGGATTCAAGGTGAACGGTGTCCCGATTGAAGGCCGTCTCATCCGTCTGACCAAATAATCTTCTTGGGCCAGGTCCGATTTTAAAGTCGAGACCTGGCCCACGTTTTCGGCCCTAGAGAACGTATATCCAAGAAAATGCGGGCGCGGTCCCGGATACATAATCAGACCTAGCCCGGAAACAGGGGGACCTGGCCCGGAAACAGGGGGACCTGGCCCAAGGCTAATCGGCCTTCACGGTTTGGGCGGGGTCGATGGAGGCGATGACGCGTGAAGGGAGCCAGAGAAGGGCCAGGATGCCCAGGAAGGCCAGGAGATCGGCCGCCAGAATCCAGGGCAGATTCACATGCACCGGCACCCAGGAAACAAAGTAATTGGCCGGATCCAGCGGAATCAGGTGCGTGGTTCCCTGAATCAGGCAGAACAGCAGCGCCAGGGCATTTCCCACCAGCATCCCTTTTAACACGGCTTCGGCCCCTATCCGGACGAAAAGCCGGCCGATGGCGCGTCCGTCCATGCCCAGCGTCTTGAGCGTCCCCACGGTGGAAATATTGCGCAGGAGCATGATAAGCAGGCCGCTCACCATGTTGAATCCGGCTACTACCGTCATGAGGATGAGGATGATGACCACGTTGAAATCCAGGAGGTTCAGCCAGTCGAACACCTGGGGATACATGCGAGTCGATGCGGCCGTATACAAATCTTCCTCTTCCGGATGACCGCTGGCCAGCAGCAGGTTGCCGATATCGGCGGCAGTCTGTTCCAACAGACCGTTCCGGGTGCGGATATCCAGGCAGGAAACCTGGTCTTCGGTCCAGCCGTTAAGCCGCTGCATATCCTCCAGGCGGGCATATACCAGCAGGTTGTCGTCCAGTTCCAGCAGGTCCCGGTGCACTTGCGTGATATGGAATTTGCGCACCCGCACCTTTTCCCCTACAAAATAGACGGTGAGGTCGTCGCCCACACCCAGGCCGGTAATTTCCGAAAGGCGGTGGGGGATGGAAACGCCCAGGGATTCTTCGGCTCCGCCGGGAATCCCTTTCACCACCACGCCGTGTACGATGTCGCTGCTTTTCACGATGCCGGCCCGCACCACGGCGGGAACGATCTCCTTCACGGACGGCAGGTCCAGGATGGCCTGCTCGGAGGGCAGATGCCGGGGCATGGAAACAGGTTCTGCATCCCCGGTGAGGAATGGGCTGATGCGGACATCGCCCGTCATGGCCGCGACGCCTTCCCGGATACTGTGCCGGAATCCGGCGCCTACGGCCACGGCGATGATGATGACAAAGAAACTGACGGCGATTGCCACCGCCGCCATGTTTCCTTGAAATTTCAGTTTACGCGATATGAAGCGCTCCGCTACCAAATGTGTACGCGCTCTTCCTCCGGACGGAACATGGGATCACCCTCCTGGATGTCCCAGGCGTCGAAGAAGGTCTGGAAGTTCTTTACGGAAACGTTCACGCGGTTTACGGCCAGCGAGTGAGGATCCAGATTGGTGAGGCGGGCCTTCTCCTGGTCCGTGATGTTCTGGGCCCAGATGGCACCGTAGCTCAGGTAGAAGCGCTGGGCGCGGGTGAAGCCGTCAATCATGGGATCCTTGCCGGAGACAGCGTTCTCCATGGCGGTGAAGGCGATGGACAGACCGCCGTGGTCGCCGATGTTCTCACCCAGGGTGTAACGGCCGTTGGCGTGTACGCCGG
>CAMYWP010000045.1 GCA_947302825.1 uncultured Bacteroidales bacterium | reverse complement strand
CGATGCCCCAGGGGCAGGGCATGCAGTATTTGCAGTCCGTGCAGTTCACCAGCGGGTATTCCATCATCTGGGTGGCCATGTGCTCCATGAACTCCAGTTCCTCTTCCGTGAGGGGTTTGAAGTGGCCGAAGGTTTCCACATTCTCTTTCAGCGGCGCCATGTTGGTCATACCGGAGAGGATGCAGAGTATCCGCGGATAAGTGGCGCAGAAGCGGAAGGCCCAGGAGGCCACGCTCCGTTCCGGCTCCCTTTCCTTCATCTGGCGGGCGATGCCTTCCGGCACGTTGGCCAGACGACCGCCCAACAGCGGTTCCATGACCACGATGGGCAGACCCCGCTTGTCCAGTTCGGCGTAGAGATAATCGGCGTTCACGTTGCGTATGCCGTCGGCGTGGGTCCAGTCCACGTAGTTCATCTCGATCTGCACGAAGTCCCAGACCATTTCCCCACTGTCGAACAGTTCCATGAAGTAGTCGAATTCGTGCTTGGCACCATGGAAGGAGAAGCCCAGGTTGCGGATGCGACCGGCCTTCTTCTCTTCCAGGAGGAAAGGCAGCAGGCCGTTGTCCACGTAGCGGCGGTTGAAGGCGTTTTTACCGCCCCGGCCGATGGAGTGCAGCAGGTAGTAGTCGAAGTAGGTAGTCTTGAGCTGCTCGAAAGAGTCCTTGTACATCTTGATGGACGCTTCCGGGGAAGGGTCCCCGAAATTGGACAGCTTGGTAGCGATGAAATAGCTCTCGCGCGGATGGCGGCTGAGGGCGATGCCCGCCGCCTTTTCGCTCTGCCCCTGCAAGTAGGCGGGGGAGGTGTCGAAGTAATTGATACCGTGCTCGATAGCATAGTCCACCATCTCGTTCACGGCTTCCTGGTCAATCACGTCGCGACCATTCGCGTCTTTGATCATGGGCCAGCGCATGCAGCCGAATCCCAGGGCGCTCACTTTATCGCCGTTCTTGGGATTTTCCCGGATGAGCATCTGCTCGGGACCTTCGGCAACGGGGGCCGATGTGGGGGTCTTGGGCGCGCAGGCGGCCGCAACGGCGGCAGCCCCGCTTATCTGGAGGAATTCTCTTCTTTTCATGGCGCTACACGTGTTGGGGTTTACCATTCACCGTAATGGCACTGATGGGCCTGGACGGACACAGATATTCGCAGGCACCGCAGCCGATGCACACCTCTTCCATCACCACCGGATAGCGGAGCCCTGTGTCGGGGTTGTCCACCATCTGGACGGCGCCGGAGGGGCAGGATTGGGCACACTTGCCGCATTCGGCCTTGCCGTTTGCGCTTACGCAGAGTTTCAGGTTCACCCGGGCGGTACCCACCTGATACTGGGTCTTCTCCTCGGGGGTGATTTTCCGGATGGCACCTGCAGGGCAGAGTTCGCTGCAGCGGGTGCATTCAGGCCGGCACCACCCTTTCTCAAAGGACATTTCCGGCTGCATCAGGCGGTCCAAGTCGCCCGAGGGGCGCAGCACGTTGTTGGGACATTCGGCTACGCAAAGCTGGCAGGCGGTGCAATGCCGATAGAAATCTCTGACACTGGCACTACCGGGAGGGGTAATGGGCGTCTCACGCTCGGGGGCCTCTTTGGGAAGAACGGTGGCGAAACCGCCGTCCACCTTCTTGGCTGCCTCCTGTGCCCGGGCCTGTACGCCCTTCAGCGCCGCAGCGCCCACTGCCAGGACGGTTCCGGTCATAAATGCCCGCCGTCCGGCCTCGTCGGGAGCACCAGAGGGAGTTTTTGCTCCCGGGGTGGTCTTCCCCCAGGCAAAGCGGTATTTTAAAGCGTCGAACTTACAGGAGTCGATGCAGTTGAAGCAGTCTACGCAGCGGGAGTAATCAATGTGCTCGGTATCTTTGCCGATAGCAATGCAACGGGCCTTGCAGTGCAGTTCACAGGCTTTGCAGTGCTTGCACTTTTCGGCATCAATCACCGGGCGGAAGGCCGCGAAGCGGGAAAGGAAGCTGAGCGTGGTGCCCACCGGGCAGATGCCGTTGCAGTAGCTGCGGCCGCCCTTGAAGGAGAGCGTCACGATAACCACCAGAGTCACGATGGCCACGATGAAAGTGGGCAAACTGCGCAGCCACACTTCCTTCTCATAGAAGGCGTAGCTGCCGGCTTTTTCGGCCCAGGCGGCCAGGAGGTTGTTGCCCCATAAGTAAATGGGCTGCAGCAGGTTCTGCACCATGCGGCCGTAGGCGCTGTACGGGGCCAGAAGGGCCACCAGTACGTGCACGCCGGCCACCAGGGCCACCACAAACAGCACCCAGACGCCGTAGCGCAGCCATTTGGCTTCCTTGTGGTACTTGTAAGGTTTCTTGCTGCGGTGGGTACCCAGCCAGGAAATGCCGTCCTGGAAAACGCCCAGGGGGCAGATGACGCTGCAGTACACCCGGCCGAAGACCAGGGTGAGCAGCACCAGGCCCACGATGACACCCACATTCAGGGCCAATACAGCGGGGAGGAACTGTAATTTGGCCATCCAGCCCAGATACCCGTGCAGTACTCCGGTGAAATCCAGCAGCAGGAGGGTGATCCCGATCCAGAAGATCCAGGCCAGTAACACTCTAAGTTTCTTTAACATATCCGATTATTGTTGTATGGACAAACATACGAAAATTTTTTCGTATATTTGCGTTTCAAGAAAAAATCGAATTGATATGTTACCCAAAGCCAAGGAAATTGTGGACGCCATGTCCGTGAAGATGCAGGATGCCGTTGAGTATCTGGAAGAAGACCTCAAGAACTACCGTGTGGGCAAAGCCTCCCCGGCCATCTTGAACCCGGTGATGGTGGACTATTATGGCACTGCCACTCCGCTGAACCAGGTAGCTTCCGTCACCACGCCGGATGCCAAGACCATCGCCATCCAGCCCTGGGAACGCAGCATGATCGGCAAGATTGAAAAAGCCATCCTGGACGCCAATGTGGGCCTGACCCCGTCCAACAATGGTGAAATCATCCGCTGCATGGTGCCCGCCCTCACGGAGGAACGCCGCAAAGACCTCATCAAGAAGGCCAAAGCCCAGGGCGAATCCACCAAGGTAAGCATCCGCAACGCCCGCCGCGACGGCATCGACCTCCTGAAGAAAGCCCAGAAGAACGAAGGCCTGAGCGAAGACGGCGAAAAAGAGGGCGAGGACGAACTCCAGAAAGTCACCGACAAGTGGGTGAAGAAGGTGGACGAGGTCATCGCCGCCAAGGAGAAAGACATCCTGACCGTCTAATGAAACGGGTAGCAATACAAGGCTACAAGGGCTGCTTCCACGAACAGGCAGCCCGTCTTTTTTATGGGAACGCCGTGGCTCCCGTGGAATGTGACACCTTCCCGGACCTGTACACCGCCATGGAAAACGGGCAGGCCGATGCTGCCGTGATGGCCATCGAAAACACCGTTTCCGGCGGTCTGCTGCACAATTTCGACCTCCTGCGCCGGCAGGGAAAGCAGGTGAAGGGAGAGGTGTACATCCGTATCGGCCAGAACCTGATGGCCCTTCCCGGCCAAAAGCTGGAGGATATCCGCGAGGTGCGGACGCATTACATGGCCATCAACCAGACGCGCCCGTGGTTCGAGGAGCACGCCCCCTGGATCCGTCTCATTGAAAGCGAGGATACCGCCAAGAGCGCGGCTCAGCTGGCCGCCTCCGGAGAGAAAGGCGTGGGCGCTGTTGCCGGCGAACTGGCCGCCCAACTATATGGTTTGGAAATTCTGGCGCCCGGCATCGAGACGCACAAACAGAACTTCACCCGTTTTCTCATCCTGGACGACCCTATGGAAGTGCCGCGGGAGCAGATGGACAAGGCTCTGCTGTGCTTTACCCTGCCGCACAAGCCCGGCTCGCTGGCGCACATCCTCACCATCCTGTCGTTCTACGAGATGAACCTCACCCGTATCCAGTCGCTGCCCATCCCGGGCCGCGAGTGGCAGTACTTCTTCTATATAGACATTAAATTCGCCAACTATCTGCGTTATACCCAGGCGCTTACTGCCGTCCGTCCCCTGTTGGAAGACCTGGAGGTCCTGGGAGAATACAAAGCCGCCCTATGATCATCCAACCCGCCAACAGAACCCTTTCGGTGAAGGAATACTACTTCTCCCTCAAGAACAAGGAGATAGCCCGGCTGAACGCGCAGCGCGCGGCGCAGGGCCTGGATCCGGTAATCAATCTGGGCATCGGTTCGCCGGACGGGGCTCCGTCGGAGGCTGCGGTGGAGGCTTTGTGTGGCTGTGCCCGCAAATCCGGTTCCCACGGCTACCAGAGCTATATCGGCCTTCCGGAACTGCGCCAGGCCATAGCGGATTGGTATGCCCGTTGGTATGGTGTCCAGCTGGACCCGTCCTGCGAAATCCAGCCGCTTATGGGCTCCAAGGAGGGCATACTGCTGCTGTCCCTGGCTTTCCTGAATCCCGGCGACAAAGTGCTGGTACCCAACCCCGGCTATCCCACCTATACATCGGCCACCCGTATGTGTGAGGCCGAGCTGGTCTCCTATAATCTGGTGGAAGCCGATGGCTGGTATCCGGACTTTGCCCAGCTGGAAGCCATGGATCTGAAGGGCGTGAAGATCATGTGGGTGAACTATCCCAATATGCCCACCGGCGCTCCTGCCCGACGGGACGTGTTTGAGAAGCTGGTGGCTTTTGCCCGTAGCAAGGGCATCTTGCTGGTGAACGACAATCCTTATAGTTTCATCCTGAACGAGCCCCAGTCCATCCTGGCCATTCCCGGCGCCAAAGAGTGCTGCCTGGAAATGAATTCCCTCTCCAAGAGCCACAACATGGCCGGCTGGCGTGTAGGTATGATGCTGGGTTCGGCCGATATTCTGCAGGAGCTTCTGAAAGTGAAGACCCAGATGGACTCCGGTATGTTCCGGGGCATCCAGGAAGCTGCCGTGGAGGCTCTGAAAGCCGGTCCGGAATGGTACGAGGCCCTGAATGCCGAATACCGCCGCCGCCGGGAAGTGGCCTGCCGTATCATGGACACCCTGGGCTGCACCTACGATGCAAAAGCCGGTGGTCTCTATGTCTGGGGCCGCGTCCCCTCCGGTACGGCGGAAGAATGGAGCAACAGGATTCTTTATGAGGCCGGCGTGTTCCTCACCCCGGGCTTCATTTTCGGCAGCAATGGAGCCAACCACCTGCGCATCTCCCTCTGCGCCAATGTGGAAACCCTGAACAAAGCTTTGAAAAAGATATGTGCACTGTAGGTGTCATCGGCCTGGGCCTCATTGGCGGTTCCATGGCTTTGGACTTGAAACGGCGGGGCTTTGCGGCCTGTACGCTGGGCGTGGAGCAGGATCCGGTGGCGGCCGAAGCTGCCCGGACCATCGGCCTGGTGGACGAAGTGGTTTCTTACGAAGACTGCATCGCCAGGGCCGATATCATTGTAGTGGCCGTTCCCGTAGGTGCCGCCGTGAAAATGGTTCCCGATATTTTGAATCATTTTCAGCAAGGAGACAAGATTGTCATTGACGTATGCTCCACCAAGAGCCAGATTTGTCATGCCACGCAATATCATCCTCATCGGGGACAGTTTGTGAGCACGCATCCCATGGCGGGAACGGAGTACAGCGGTCCCTGGGCGGCCCAGCCGGGTCTTTTTGATGGCCGTGCCTGCATTTTCGCCAACACCGAAGACAGCCATCCCAAGGCGGTGAAGACCATCGAGGAACTGTATGCCGTGCTGAACATGCGGCCCATCTACATGAACGCCGACCAGCACGATGTTCACACCGCTTATGTTTCCCACATCTCGCACGTAACTTCCTTCGCCCTGGCCTTAACTGTGCTGGACAAGGAGAAGGACGAGAAACACATCTTCGACCTGGCCTCAGGCGGTTTTTCCAGCACCGTGCGCCTGGCCAAATCCAACGCCGACATGTGGGTGCCCATCCTGAGCCAGAACCACGACAATGTCCTCCATGTGATGGACACCTATATAGATAAGATGCAGCAGTTCCGCGATGCCATCGCCACCTACGATGAAACCCGCATCCGCGAACTGATAGCAGAAGCCAACAAGATTAAGAAGATTCTTCGATGAGTCATGAATTAGATATCATTCCGGCAACCGAGTGGGGCTTTTTCACCCTGCCGCGGCCCATGTGCATTGCCGGTCCCTGCAGCGCGGAGACCGAAGAACAGGTACTGGAAACGGCCCGGGGACTGCATGCTTTCGGCATTCACGTCTTCCGTGCCGGCATCTGGAAACCTCGAACCCATCCGGGCTGCTTCGAGGGCGTGGGCACCCCCGGCCTCAAGTGGCTCAAAAAGGTGCAGCAGACCTACGGTATGAAGGTGTGCACGGAAGTGGCCACTGAAAAACACGTGCTGGAGTGCATCAAATACGGCGTGGACATGATTTGGATCGGCGCCCGTACATCGGCCAATCCTTTCCTGATGCAGGAGATTGCCGATGCCCTGGAAGGCACCGACCTCCCCGTGCTGGTGAAGAACCCCGTGAACCCGGACCTGGACCTGTGGATCGGCGCCCTGGAGCGCCTGAACCGGGCGGGCATCCGGAAACTGGGCGTGATTCACCGCGGCTTTTCCACATCGGCCCCCATCGCGTACCGCAACGACCCCGGCTGGAAGATTGCCATTGAAATGCGTACCCGCTATCCGCAGATGACCTTTTTCGCCGATCCATCCCACATGGCGGGGGACCGCAAATACCTGTTGGAGCTGTCGCAGCGGGCCATGGACCTGGGCCTGGACGGCCTCATGGTGGAAAGCCACTGCGACCCTTCGTGCGCTTTGTCGGATGCCAAGCAGCAACTGACCCCGCGCGACCTGCAAACCCTGCTGGAAAGCCTGGTCATCCGTGACAGCACCTCAGACGATACGGCTTATAAGGAGAGAATTGATACCCTGCGTGCCCGCATCGACGTAATTGACGAGAGCCTCCTGAAGCTCCTGAAAGACCGTATGGACGTGAGCCGCAGCATAGGCCGATATAAGAAGGAGCACAACGTGGCCATCCTGCAGGCGGTCCGCTGGGAACAGGTGCTGGCCGAAACAGTTGCCCGCGGTGGGGAACTGGGCCTTTCCGAGGCCGCCGTCAGTGCCATCATGACAGCCATCCACGACGAATCCGTCAGGGTGCAGAATCAGATATTGGAAGAAGCGGAATAATTACTATATTTACACAATAGAGTTTTAAGAATATGACACTTGCATTGGAATTGACCATCCGTTTGGTGGGTGCCGGACTGCTGGGAGCGGTGATCGGCTTTGAACGGGAACTCCGCGCCAAAGGCGCCGGTATCCGTACCCACGTCCTCGTAGCTATCGGTGCCTCCCTGCTCATGCTCATTTCCCAATATGGCTTTCCGGATGCCGTGAAGTTCGATGCAGCCCGTATCGCCGCCGGTGTGGTGGGCGGTCTGGGTTTCGTCTGCGGCGGTATCATCATGAAAACCGGCAACCATGTAAGCGGTCTTACTACTGCGGTGGGCGTTTGGGTTACGGGCGCTATCGGTCTGGGGATGGGCGCTGGCATGTATGAACTCTCCATCCTGGCCACCATCGTGCTGCTGATCTGCCTGGAGGCCCTGAACTATTACACCATCCATCTGGGAGAGAAAGAGTACAATATTGTGGTGTGCACGGACGACCAGCAAGCCATTGCAAAGGCTGTAGACGGTTTCAAGGACAAGTTAAAAGGCTTCTCCCTGGCCAAGGACGGCGACCTGTACAAGGTGAACATTACCTTGCGCTGCAAGAAAAGTGTCAAGTTCTCCGAAATCATGGATCAGATTTCTGCCATCCCCGGCATCACCCTGAAAAGTCTGGAATAAGATATGGAAAGAAACATCAAGACCATTGGCGTTCTCACTTCCGGCGGTGATGCCCCGGGTATGAATGCAGCCATCCGCGCCGTCACCCGCACGGCCCGTTACCACAACATGAACGTGGTGGGTATCATGCGCGGCTATCAAGGCCTGATCGAGCGTGAATTCGTGAAATTCACCTCGTCCAGCGTGTCCAACACCATCCAGCGCGGCGGTACCATCCTCAAAACGGCCCGCTGCATGGAATTCATGACTGCCGAAGGCCGGAAGAAGGCCTATGAGAACATGGTGGAGGTCGGCATCGACGCTCTCGTAGTCATCGGCGGCAACGGCTCCCTCACCGGCGCCCAGCTTTTTGCCCGGGAGTACGACATTCCCATCATCGGCCTGCCCGGCACCATTGACAACGACCTTTACGGAACGGACTCCACCATCGGCTACGACAGTGCCCTGAACACCATCGTGGAATGCGTGGACAAGATCCGCGACACCGCCAACAGCCACGACCGCATCTTCTTCATCGAAGTGATGGGCCGCGATGCCGGTTTCCTGGCGCAGAACAGTGCCATCGCTTCCGGCGCAGAGGCTGCCATCATCCCCGAAGGCAAGACGGATGTGGACCAGCTGGCCGAATTCATCGAGCGCGGCAAGCGCAAGAGCAAGAACAGCGCCATCGTTCTGGTGAGCGAATCCCAGAAAGATGGCAAGGGCGGAGCCAATTACTACGCCGAACGCGTGAAGAAGGAGTATCCGCAGCTCAGTTCCCACGTGACCATTCTGGGTCACCTGCAGCGTGGCGGTACCCCCAGCGCCTACGACCGTATCCTGGCCTCCCGCCTGGGTTATGCGGCCATCGAGGCCCTGCTGGAAGGTCAGCGCAATGTCATGATCGGCATTAAGAACGATGAGATTGTGTACGTGCCCATTTCCAGGGCCGTCAAGATGAACAAGCCCATCAATCAGGAACTTATTTCAGTATTGAACGTACTGTCCATGTAAAGGCTTCGGCCTCCTCTTCGGTGAGGAAGGTGGCCTCGATGGGTACATAGAAGAGACGCTCACGGACGTTCTGGGGCACATTGGTGCAGTCCCGAAGCCGCTGGGCGTCTTTTTCCGTGGTCATTAGGCAGGCGATGGGGTTCTCCTTCGCGGCGGCAGAAATGGCCTTGATGTCCTTCCGGGAGAAACGGTGGTGGTCCGGAAACGCCAGACGGCGGCTAAGGGTGTAGTTGTCGGACAAGTATTTGCGCAGCGGGGTGTCGTTGGCGATGCCAGAAATGAGGATAAGGCGCTTGGCGTACAGATAGTGGGAATCTCCTTCCGGGAACACGGGCTTGGGAGTGCAGTGCCGGAGGGTGGTGAAAAACAACTGTTGGGAGGGCGTGAGTTTCAGGCGTGTGCGCCAATCGGCCCGTTCCTCCTCTGAAAGTTCCGCCGGGCATTTGCTCACAATGACCACCTGGGCTTTCCGGATGCGGGAAGGCAGGTCCCGGAGCCGGCCCCAAGGCGGCAGCCGGTCCTTGAAGATGGGTTTGGCGTAGTCTACCAGCACAATGTTCAGATCGGCCTGGAGCCGGCGATACTGGAAGGCGTCGTCCAGGACGATGACGCGGGCACCGGAAAGGGCCAGTTTCTCGCAGCCCCGCACGCGGTCCTTGTCCACGGCCACTTCTACGGCGGGGAATTTGGCGGCTATCTGCAGGGGTTCGTCGCCCACCCGCCAGGCCGAATCGTCGGGCGCCACGGTCTGGAATCCGCGGGACTTGCGTTTGTAGCCCCGGGATAACACGGCAGCCTTATCGGCCTCCTGCAGGGTTCGGAGAATCAGTTCCGTGTGGGGTGTTTTCCCCGTTCCCCCCGCTGCAATGTTACCCAGGCAGATGGTGGGCACCGAAGCTGAATAACTCTTTTTCCAGCCTTTGTCGTACAGCAAATGCCTAACTCTGAGAACCAGTCCGTAAATCATAGCAGGGCAAAGTTAGTAATTTTTGCCTATCTTTGCACCCATGAAAATCGGAAACATAGACCTGGGCGAACGCCCGGTGACCCTGGCTCCCATGGAGGACGTCACCGACGCCAGCTTCCGCATCCTGTGCAGGGAAGCGGGGGCGGCCATGGTCACCACCGAGTTCGTGAGTTCGGACGGCCTGGTGCGCGATGTTTCCAAGACCATCGCCAAAATGCACACCCTGGAGGAAGAAGCTCCGGTGGCCGTGCAAATCTACGGCAGCATTCCGGAGGCCATGGTGGATGCCGCCAAGATGGCCGATCAAGCCGCCGAACTGGCCGGCGGGCACGGGGCCGATATAGTGGATATCAACTTCGGCTGCCCGGTGAGCAAAATCGCCGGCCGGGGTGCCGGCAGCGGCATGATGCGCGAGCCCGACAAGATGGTGGCCATCACCAAGGCCATCGTGGAGGCGGTAGGGAAACCCGTCACCGTCAAGACCCGCCTGGGCTGGGACGACAACTCCAAGATCATCGTGGAACTGGCCGAAAGGCTGCAGGACGCCGGGATATCGGCCCTCACCATTCACGGGCGCACGCGTTGCCAAATGTATAAAGGAGAGGCCGATTGGACTTTGATCGGTGCCGTGAAGGACAATCCCCGGATGCACATTCCCATCATCGGGAACGGCGATATCAACAGCGCCCAAAAGGCGAAGGGGGCCTTCGATCGCTGGGGCGTGGACGGCATCATGGTGGGCCGGGCATCCTTCGGCCATCCCTGGATATTCACCGAAATCCGTCACCTGCTGGACACCGGTGAAGAACTTCCGCCCATGTCCGTGGCCGATAGGGTGGCCCTGGCCAAACGCCACTTCCAGCTTTCGCTGGACCTCAAAGGTCCCATCACCGGCGTGTACGAAATGCGCCGCCATCTTTCCTGTTACTTCAAGGGCCTCAGGGACTTCAAAGAAACCCGCATCAAACTGGTTACTTCCAAAGATCCGGCCGAAATCTTCGCCACCCTGGACTACGTAGCCGCCCGCTGGGGAGAGGAGGCTCCGGCAGTGGAAGGAGCCTATGGGCTGTAAAAGCCTTTACTTTTAGTTTGGTATTTTCGTCAATATTTCGTACCTTTGCGGTCCCTCTGAGTGTAGGGGGATCGCAACTTTTATGTTAAACCATTAATTATCAAGACAGTGGACACACTTAGCTACAAGACAGTTTCCCTGAATGCGGCAACTGTGAACAAGGAGTGGCTCGTCATTGATGCAACCGATCTCGTGCTCGGTCGCCTGGCTTCCCGCGTAGCCCTGGTGCTTCGTGGCAAGAACAAGCCCGGCTTCACCCCGCACGTGGACTGTGGTGACAACGTCATCATCGTCAACGCCGACAAAGTTCGTCTTACCGGCAAGAAGATGACCGACCGCGTGTACACCCGCTACACCGGCTATCCCGGTGGCCAGCGCTTCACCACTCCCCGCGAGATCCTCGCAAAAAGACCCGCCGAACTCATCCGTCGGTCTGTGAAGGGCATGCTGCCCAAGACCCGTCTTGGTGACAAGCTCATCAACAACCTGTATGTTTACGCAGGTCCCGAGCACCCGCACCAGGCGCAGAATCCCAAAACCATCAAGTTAAACGAAATCTAAACAGAGCACATGGAACAGAAACACGCCCTTGGAAGACGTAAATCAGCTGTCGCTCGTGTTTATGTTGCACCCGGTAGCGGCAACATTGTGATCAATGACCGCCCCATGGAAGAGTACTTCAAGGAGGGCACCCTCCAGTACATCGTGAACCAGCCCCTGGAGCTTACCGGTACAACAGGTCAGTTTGACATCAAGGTTACCCTCGTTGGGGGTGGTACCAAAGGTCAGGCAGAAGCCGTTCGTCTCGGCATCTCCCGCGCCCTGTGCG
>CAMYWP010000044.1 GCA_947302825.1 uncultured Bacteroidales bacterium | reverse complement strand
AGAAGCTGCGGCTGCCCTGAGCGCCGCAGACGATGTTCCGGAAAAAGTGGAGAAGCCCAAATACTGGACCAATTCCATCCACACCAATATCAATTTCGGCCAAACCTACCTGAGCCAGTGGGCGGCAGGCGGTTACAATAATGTGTCCCTGGCCGGCAACGTGGATGCCCGCGCCAATTTCGCCAAAGGCAAACTGCTGGGAACCAACCGTTTGCAGCTGGATTACGGATTCCTCTGGAGCGCCGACAAACCCATTCTCCAGACCAACAAGGACCGGATATATTTTGAATCCAAGTGGGGATACGAAACCCCGGTGAAGAACCTGTCCTACTCAGCCAGTCTGGACTTCAAGAACCAGTTCGGCAACAACTACAATTACAAGACGCCGGCCACTAATACGGACTCAGAGGGCAATGTGATCGAGCCCACCCGTAAGGACTGGCGGAACGCCCGCGTCCTGAAATCCGGTCACCTCTCTCCCGCTTACCTCAATCTGGGTATCGGTGCTTTGTGGACTCCGGCTCCCTGGTTCTCCCTGAACCTGGCGCCCCTGTCCGGCGGTGGTGTCATCGTCACCATTCCGGAACTGCGGAAAACCTACGGTATGGACTTGAGGAAACCGGATCTGGACCCCACGGATGGAAACAGCTACAGTGTATTCCGCTTTGAATTCGGTGCCCAGCTCAAGATTGATATGGCCTGGGTCATCAACGATGTATTCTCCTATACCACCCAGTTCACAGCTTTCTACAATTACCTCACGCCCAAGATGGAACCCCGAATGACCTGGGACAACAAGGTGTTCTGGAAACTGCGTAAGTTCTTCGCCCTCACCTTGGCCACCAACCTCATTTACGACCCTCGGGTAACGCTCAACCTAAAGGATGGCACCCAGGGTAAAGGCGTGCAGTTCAAAGAGTATCTGGAATTCGGCTTCACTTATTCCATCTCCAAGAAAATGTAAGGAAGATGCTCCTGGTTGCTGTCAGCGGAGGGGTGGATTCCATGTGCCTCGCAGAAAAGGTCCGTCTGGAAGGCGGACCTTTCGCCATTGCCCACTGCAACTTCGGGCTGCGAGGGGCCGAGAGTGATGCCGATGAAGCGCTGGTTCGTGCGTGGGCATCGGCCAGAGGGATTCCCGTACACGTGAAACAGTTTGAAACACTGGCGTTTGCGGCGGAACAGGGGATTTCCGTGGAAATGGCGGCGCGGCGCTTGCGCTATCATTGGTTCGGCCAGTTGTGCAGCGAATTCGGCTACTCGGCCGTGGCTGTTGCACACAATGCCAATGACAATGCCGAGACCCTGATTCTCAATTTGTTGCGGGGAACTGGACTGCGGGGGATTACGGGGATGAAGGCCTCCGGTTTTCTGCCGGACCCCGATTATGCCCACATTCCCCTGCTGAGGCCGCTGCTGGGCATGACAAGGGAAGACATCGAGGCTTTCGCCCGGGAGCACGGGCTCACCTGGCGCGAAGACAACTCCAATGCCTCCAACGACTTCAAACGCAACAAAATCCGGAACCTGGTCTTCCCCGTTTTTCGGGAAATCAATCCCTCCTTCGTCCAGACCCTGAACCGGGATATGGAGCGCTTCGCAGAAGAGTTGGCTTCTCCCGGGAGCAAAACAACGCCTGGTTGCACCCGGGATGAAGAAAATGAACGTCCCGGGAGCAAAATACAGCCTTTTTGCACCCGGATAGAAGAAGAACCCTGGGACGGGACCCTGCCAGTGAAGCAGCCGGAGGGGATGCTCATTTTGGATGCCGATAAGGCGGGAGCGGTGGTGGAAGGCCGATGGGAAAGCGGCGACTGGATTAAGCCGCTGGGCGCACCAGGCCGAAAGAAGATGCAGGACTGGTTCACGGACCACCACATCCCGGCCGATGAAAAGCCCTTCGTACCGCTGCTGAAAAGCGCTGCGGACCCGCAGCATGTGCTGGCGGTAGTCCCCTTTTGCATCGACCATAGTGTCCGCGTAACCAAAAGCACCCGCCGTATCCTTCGGATATCCGTGAAAAATGATTAACTTTGCAGACTTTAGAATTATTTAGAATTATAGAGAACTAAATATGAATCGGAAAGTTTTACTCATGATCCTGGACGGCTGGGGCGAAGGCCGTCACGACTATTCCAACGCCATCTGGACCCAGGGAACGCCTAACATCGACGCCCTGCGCGAAAAGTATCCGTACGGCCATCTGCAGGCCTGTGGCGAATACGTGGGTTTGCCGGACGGCCAGATGGGCAACTCCGAGGTAGGTCACATGAACCTGGGTGCCGGTCGCGTGGTGTACCAGGACCTGGTGAAGATCAATATCGCCTGCCGGGAGCATAAGCTTTTGGAAAACAAGGAAATCAAGGCCGCCTACGACTATGTGAAGCAGAGCGGCAAGAAGCTGCACCTGATGGGTCTCACCTCCCACGGCGGTGTGCACAGCTCCCTGGATCATGTGTACGAATTCCTGCGCGTGGCCAAGGAAGTGGGTTTGGACAAAGTATATGTTCACGCTTTCATGGACGGCCGCGACACAGACCCCCGCAGCGGTCTGGGCTTCGTGAAGGAGCTGGAAGAGAAGATGGCCGAAACCACCGGTAAGGTGGCTTCCGTATGCGGCCGCTTCTATGCTATGGACCGCGACAAGCGCTGGGCCCGTGTAAAAGAGGCCTATGACCTGCTGGTGGAAGGCAAGGGCGCCGCATTTGAATCGGCCCAGGAAGGCATCCAGGCCAGCTACGACGCCGAAATCACCGACGAATTCATCAAGCCCATCGTGGTGACGGAAAACGGCAAGCCCGTAGCCACCATCGAGGAAGGCGATGCCATCATCTTCTACAACTTCCGCAACGACCGGGCCCGCGAACTCACCGCCGTCCTCACGCAGCAGGATATGCCGGAAGAAGGCATGCACACCATTCCGCTTTACTATTGCTGCCTCACTCCCTACGATGCTTCCTTCAAGGGCGTGCACATCCTCTTCGACAAAGAGTTGGTGCAGGATACCCTGGGCGAGACCGTCTCCAAGGCCGGCAAGCATCAGCTGCGCATTGCCGAAACCGAGAAATACGCCCACGTAACCTTCTTCTTCAACGGCGGCCGTGAGACCGTATTCGAGAACGAAGACCGCATCCTGGTGAACAGTCCCAAGGTGCCCACCTATGACCTCCTGCCTCAGATGAGCGCTCCGGAAGTGGCCGAAAAACTCATCGACCAGATCCGCTCCGAGAAACAGGACATGATTATCCTGAACTTCGCCAACGGCGACATGGTGGGTCATACCGGCATCTACAACTCCATCACCCAGGCCGTTACCTGCATTGACAAACTGGTGGGCTGCGTGGTGAACGAGGCCATCGAGCACGGCTACGTGGTGCTCCTGACCGCCGACCATGGCAACGCCGACTTCGCCGTGAACCAGGACGGTACGCCCAACACCGCACACTCCCTGAACACCGTGCAGTTTGTGGTGATCAACGCCGGCGATGCCGTGAAGAGCGTCAAGGATGGTGCCCTGTGCAATGTGGCTCCCACCATCCTGAAACTGATGGGAATCCCCCAGCCCGCCGCCATGACGGCCGAGCCGCTGATTTAATATATGGAACTGACTGCCAAATTTTTAGCCCAACTGCTGAAAGGCACGGTAGAGGGCGACGAGAACGCTACGGCTACCCAGTTTGCCAAGATTGAACATGGCAAGCCGGGTACGCTGAGCTTTTTCGCCAACCCCAAGTACGAGCCTTTCGTTTACACCAGCCAGGCTTCCATCCTTATCGTAAACAAGGATTTCCAGCCCAAGCAGGCGGTAAAGCCCACGCTGGTGCGCGTGGACAATGCTTATAACGCCATTGCGGAGCTCCTTAAATACGTGGCCGAGAAGAAGAAAAAGGCCCGCTGCCACCGCAGCCTCCGGGCCCGTTGGTTCCTGAGCACCAAATTTGGCAAGCGGGTTTATCTGGGTGCTTTTTCCTATGTTGGGCGACACACGGTGATCGGCGACAACACCGTCATCCATGAACAGGTGTTCATCGGCGACAATTGCCGTATCGGCCGGAATTGCATCTTTTATCCCGGCGTGCGCATCTATCCCGGCATGATCATCGGCGATAATGTGATTCTGCACAGCGGCGTGGTCATCGGGGCCGATGGATTTGGCAATGCCCCGCGCCCTGACGGCAGTTGGGAGAAGATCGAGCACCTGGGTAACGTGATTATCGGCAACGATGTGGAAATTGGCGCCAACAGCACTGTGGACCGGGCACAGATGGAATCCACCATCATCGGCAACGGCGTCCGTATTGACAACCTGTGCATGATTGCGCACAACGTGATTATCGGCGACCATACGGCCATGGCGGCCCAGACGGGTATCGCCGGTTCCACCGAAGTGGGAAAATACTGCATTTTCGCCGGCCAGGTGGGCATTGCCGGCCATCTGAAGATCGCCGATCATACCACTGTCCTGGCCCAGGGCGGCGTAAGTGGCAACGTCCGCAAGGATGGCCAGGTGCTGCATGGTTCGCCGGCGTTCGATGCGCGCCAGTACGTCAAAGCCTACGCCCTTTTCAAACGCGCAGCCACCGAATGAACATGAACCAGCATACCATCAAACAGGCGTACCACTTCGAGGGAAAGGGGCTCCATACGGGCACCTATGCCCACATGACGCTGCTGCCCGCACCAGCCAACTCCGGCATCCTTTTCCGCCGCACGGACCTTCCCGGACAGCCTATGGTTGAAGCGCTTGCGGAATTTGTCACCAATACTGCCCGCAGCACTACCCTCTCTTTTGAGGGGGCCGAAGTGGTAACGGTGGAGCACATCCTGAGCGCCCTCATGGGCCTGGGCGTGGACAACGCGCTCATCGAGCTGGACAACAGGGAAGTGCCCATCCTGGACGGCAGCGCCAGACTTTACTGCGAAGCCATCCTGAAGGACGGACTGGAAGACCAGGGCGTGGCACGCCGCTTCATAAACATCCCTTATGGCCTGGAAGTGCGCGATCAGCGTAGCGGCTCCTGGGTGCGGATAGAGCCGGCCGATGCTCCATCGGCCGATGTCACCGTAGATTTCAATTCCCCGGTATTGGGTATCCAGGAAACGCATTGGGACCTGCAGACGGACTATGCCACCGAGATTGCCGTGTGCCGGACTTTCTGTTTCTACCGCGAGATTGAGGCACTGATCAAGAACAACCTCATCAAGGGCGGCGACCTGGACAACGCACTGGTGGTCACCGACGAAGGTTATTTAGGGAATCCGACACTGCATTTCCCGGACGAATGTGGCCGGCACAAACTGTTGGACCTGCTGGGCGACATCCGCCTGGCGGGCGGGTATCTCAACGCCCGGATATCGGCCTATAAAAGCGGCCACACCATTAACACCAAGGCTGTCAAAGCGCTTAGAGCCTTGCTTAAATAACTGAGTATGAACAAGATTCATCCGCTTGCTTATGTAGATCCCGCGGCTAAGCTGGGAGACAATATTGAGATTGGGCCCTTTGCCTATGTGGACGCCGACACCGAGATCGGCGACGGCTGCCGCATCCTGAACGGGGCTTCCGTATACAACCATGTGAAAATGGGCAAGGACTGCACCATCTTCCCGGGTGCCGTGGTGGGAGCCATCCCGCAGGACCTGAAATTTGAAGGAGAAGAATCCTGGGTAGAGATTGGCGACCGCGTGAACATCCGCGAGTGCGCCACCGTGAACCGGGGTACCAAGGCCAGCGGCAAGGGGGTCACCCGTATCGGCAGCGATACCTTGATCATGTCCTATGCCCATATCGCGCACGATTGCCAGATCGGCCGGCATTGCATCGTTGTGAGCTATGCGGGCCTGGCCGGCGAAACGGATCTGGACGACTGGGCCGTCTGTGGCGGCAAGTCCGGTACCCATCAGTTCTCCAAGATTGGCACCCACGCTTTTGTGGCCGCCTATGCTAAGATTACCAAAGATGTTCCTCCTTACGTGCTGGCCGGTCGCGAACCTGTTGTGTTTGAAGGGGTTAACCGGGTAGGACTGCTGCGCCGGGGCTTCACAGAGGAACAGGTGAACGAAATCAAGGACCTCTACGACACCCTTTATTTCAAGGGTATGAATGTGAGCCAGGCTGTGGAGTACATCGAGGCCAATTTCCCGGCCACGGAGCAGCGGGACACCATTTTGCGCTTCATCCGGGCATCCAAACGGGGTATCATCCCCAAGCTGCGTCTTGCCCGCTAGTGCTCCTTTCCACCGCATACTTCCCTCCCCTGGCCTGGTTCGCCCTGGCCGCAAAGGATATGACCCTGTCTCCGGACAGGGTTTTGCCTTCTCATGTGTTGCTGGAGGCTTGCGAGAACTATCAGAAACAAAGTTACCGGAACCGTTGTTACATCCTGGCCGGGGACGGCGTACAGATGCTGCAGGTGCCGGTGATGCATGGGGCCTCTTGGGCCATCCGCGATATCCGGGTGGATTATTCCACGCCCTGGGTACTGCGCACGGAGCGCGCGCTGGATGCCGCTTATCAGACATCGGCCTACTACGATTATTACCGGGACGAACTCTTTGCTTTGCTGGAAGCGCGGCCGGCTCTGTTGTGGGAGCTGAATCTTTCTTCTATCCGGTTTATTCTGGGAAAAACAGGTATTGCCTGTTGTTTGGCCGATACTTTGGACTTTGTCGCGCCCGATTTCGTGGCCGATGATTTCCGCTTCTCCGTGCATCCCAAACGGCCGGATGCTGTTTTGGACTCCCTGGGCCTGTCGCGGCCTTACTACCAAGTTTTCCGCGACCGTATGGGGGGCTTCACACCCGGTCTCAGCTGCCTGGACCTCCTGTTTAACGAAGGCCCCGACAGCATTCTCTGGCTAAAATCCGTGTAACTTTTTTCGTTTGGCCTTGTTTCGGTCGGCTTTGTTGCGACCGACTTTGCTGCAGCCGGCTTCTGTTTCGCCGGCTATGCTTCGTATGCCTGCTGGCGCCGTTAGCGCTGGCACGTAAATCTCTAATATTCAACAACCTGCTGAAAGTTCTCGTTCGATTTTGCGACGAGAATTTTCTGTAATTTATTGTGCCTCAGTCGGTTAGTTGCCAGGATTTTGTGAATCTCCGGCCTGAGGCCAGCCCCTCCGGGTGCTAGATAAGGCCGATGGAATTTGCAGCGAGCGCTTTTGGGCAACCCCAGGGGCGTTTAGGGGGGTGGTTTCGCACCTGGGGGCCACGCTTGGGGCTTGCCGGGGGCACTGGGGTTGTGATTTTGCACCCGGGCTTCGATTTGTCTTGCTATGTCTTCGTTTTGTCATTCTGAGCGGAGCGAAGAATCTTAGGGGGGTAAGCCGGCGGGGGCGGAGGGGTGTGAAATCTGGCGCGTAAAAGTGGCGTGTGCGTAATAGTGTTTTCTGTGTAAGTGGCTGGTTTTCAGTGGGGGTTCAAGTAGTGGAAAATCTTAGGCCGAAAATGGGCTCCAGAAGGGCCTCTGAAGGCCCCCAGAAATGCCTCTCCAGCGCCCTCCAAAGGTCAATAGTTAGTAGCAAGTAACAACTTTAAAATACAAACATTATGAACAAAAAAGAAATGTATGCAGCACCGGAGACAGAGGTGCTGGAATTGGGCATTGAGAATGCCATTCTGGGAGGAAGCCTCAATGACTTTAATGAGGAGGAAATGCCTGGCAGTTGGAGTTAATCCATCCATTACCAGAGTTTAAAACAGTTTTAAAGAAGAAAGATTATGAAAAAAACCGTATATGTTATCAGCATGATTGCATTGGCCGGCGTGCTGGCCGCTTGCAACAAGGACAATACCGTGGCCGAAAAGACCCCGCTGACCATCCGTGCTTCCATTGAGGAAAATGCCGTTGCAAGTGACACCAAAACCACTTTTGACACCGATGACAACAGTCTCCAGTGGACTGCAGGCGACAAGATCTATGTTTTTGCTCCGAAAAAAGCAGAGCTCCGTGGGGCAAGTTCAACTACCCGTTATAATCAATTTAATATCGATGTTATCGCTGCAGGCGGCAAATCCGCCACCTTCACTGCTGCTGAATCTAAGGATTGGTCAAACGCCGGTGATGCGGTCGCTTTCTATGGACAACTATGGGATTCTTTTTATGGCTTTAGGACCAGAGATGGAGGCTCGAGTTCAAATTTCCCCGTTTTTACAATACCAAGCGGCCAAAGCTATAATGCCGGTAATCCGAATACCAAGTTACTACTTATGATCAGCAATAAATTCACCATCACCGGTACTGATTATACACCTTTAGACAACTTGAAGTTTACTCACAAGACTTCCATTATCAAGATTCCCGTGAAAAATACCGGAACCGCAGCGACGTTGAAGAGGATTTCAGTAACTGCGGCATCGACTTCTCTTATTGGTGAAATGTATGGTTATGGTGTTAATACATCGGATTATACTGGTATGAGTATCGGTTGGGGTTTTGTCGCCGGTGAAGAATCAAAAGCTGCAAACAAAACCGTGACTATGACCGGCATCAACACGGCCATGACCTCTACGGCTAAGGATTATTACCTTGTTGTATGGCCGGGTGCACACGGTGCCCTCACCGTTACCCTCACCGATTCCGGAGACGAAACAAAGACCTTCACCTACACCGCAGGTCTTACCTCCGTGGCCGGCAAGGTTTACAAGTTCCCTGTAATTGACTGGGCTAGCAAATGACTAACCGCAGCCCCCACAGCTACCATAGGAGGATTGAGCAATGAAGGTGAAGACATTTGGTAGAATACTTACAGTCCTTTCCCTGGCCCTTCTCAGTGCCTGCTCGACACAGCTGGAGAAGGAAGCCGGGGAATGGCTTAGCATAGCGGTGCAGGCACAGCAGCCCGACACCAAAACCACGCTGGCAGAGGGCGTAAGCAGCACATCTTTCTCCTTTCAGAACAACGACAAGATGGGGTTCTTTGCCGAAGGCCTGCTGAACAACATCGTCCTCACCTGCACGAGCGGAGCCGGCGGCACTTTCAGCGGAAGGATTCTTATCACGGGAGAGCAGACGGTAGTGCACCCTTCGGTGGATTATTATGCCTACTATCCCTACAGCCAATCGGCCGGGAATAATCCGGCTTCCCTGACGGGAACCCTGCCGGCTACGCAGTCGGCCCCGTTCGATGGCCGTGCCGATTTCCTGGTGGCCACACCTCTCGAGGACAGGCTCTATGACCCGGACGCTTTTCCGGCTCTCAGCTTCGAGTTTAACAAGCATCTGTTTGCTGTTGTGAAACTAAGCGTGACCAACACCAATGCGGCCTATGAAGGTGAGGAGTTGCTGTCCATCGGCCTCAAGAGTACAGGAGCGCCGCTGGCCGGGAAGTTCACTTTCAGCGCAGTGGATGGCAGTGTGGCGTTTTCTGATGACCCGAACTTCCTGAACGACCAGGTGCAGGTGGAGTATGCCACTCCGCCCACGCTGGGGAATGGCACCACACACAGCGTCTATGCCGTGGTGAATGCCGCCGCTTATGCCTCCGGCGAACTAAGTCTGGTGGTGAACACCACCAACTACATTTTCACGGTGCCCGGCACCAAGGCCCTCACGCTGGATGCCAGCAAGATGACCGCATTTTCCACGGCCAATGTGGGCAGTGCTTCCAAACGCAAACGGGTTCGCACCATCGTGCTATGGGGCGACAGTATTACGGGCAATTCCCTGTTGCTGGCCGTACGTAACCAGCTGGGGCCCAACTGGAACGTGGTGCGCAGCGGCGTAGCCGGCGATTTGGCCCAGCAGGTGGCGGGGCGCCAGGGCGGTCTGCCTCTGTATACCGGGGCTTCGGCCTTTACCCTTCCGGCCAGCTCGGGAGAGTATGTATACATTGACGGAATCTATTGGTACTATAACGGCGCTTATGGCCAAGTCTCGCATGAGTGGACGTACAAGAGCGGCTACACGCCCGAGCTGAATCCGCTCATTATCAACGGAATCGAGTGCGAGATTTCGTGGGACACCTCCCTTGGCCAGCGCAGGCTCCGCCGCTATACTGATGGTGAGGCCATTGAGATCCCTGCCCGTACGCCCGTCTCCACTTACGGTTCCCGTGCCTATGCCAATGCCGATGCCATTGCGGTGTATATCGGCACGAATGGCCGACCTGCCGACGCCATAATCATGGACATCCAGGACAAGATGAAAGCCCACCTTACGGATCCTGAGGCTTTGATGTTCGTATGGGGCTTCCATCAGAGCACGACGGATATGCCGCAGTACTGGACTTCGGCCTATGTGAGTGCTTTCACAGAGCACTATGGAAACTACTTCATTGACCAGCGCACCCTTGGCGGCGGTGTGAATGCCGTTCCGCTGATGTTGGAGATGGGGCAGATTACGGATCCCTCACAGGTGACCGATGACGACCAGGTTTACATCGACCGCGGCGACTGGCCCATCAGCTGGTTCCGCAAGCCCGGCGACGTCCACCCCAACGACCAGTACGGAGCCAAGGTGATGGCCATCCTCCTCCGTCGCCGCATGGCGCAGCTGGGGCTGCTGTAACCTGTTCGGCCCAGAAACATTTCCTCCCGCCTCTGCCCTTATCGGCCCGAAGCGGGAGGAAGTCGTTTCATCCAGCAGAAAATCAGAAGTTTAGATTCGGCTAACGAACTGCTTCTCACAGGAGGATTAACCCTTCTTCGGATAACACAGTGCCTTGATTTCTTCAGGATTCAATCCGGTAATGTCTGTGATATCCTCTACCGGATAGCCCTTTTCCAACATCCGGCTGGCCGATTCAACTGCTTGTTTATAAGAGGCGTTGTCCATCTCGGTGAAGGGATCCTCCAACTTTTGCCATTCATCCCAATCTATTTCAGTAAGATAGCGCTGTGCCTGCTCGCGAAGCGGGCGAATGTCGTTTGTGGCAGTTTGCCAGAGATCGGCATCGGAGATTTGCGCATAGCCATGGACCAAAACATTTCTCATACTTACAATCTGTCGCCATGGAAGTTCTGTATGAACTTCGCGAAAATGGCGTGTAAGCATATTCGAGGCCTCGCCGATAACCTCAATGTTTTTCATCGTGGCATAATAGGTGCGAATATCGGCAACAAACGTTTCAAGAGAAATGCCGTTCACCATCTCCTCTACGTTTAGGGCGTATCTAACGATATCCTCCAGGCGCCCGCGATCTCGGCTATGCTCTCTCATAAATCAGCTTTCTATCCCTGTTAACGCTTTCCGCCGCCCACGGTCGAAGACTTCCCTCTTCGACCAAATCCACTTCGCAACCCAGCAGGTCCTCCAGGTCCACCTTCATGCCGGCAATTTTAAAAAGGCCGATAGGACGCACTCTGTCATACTGCACCAGGATGTCAATGTCACTCCATGGCCTTTGCTCGCCGCGGGAATACGAGCCGAATAACCACGTCTTCAAGACCGGCTGTGTCTTGAAGTATTCCGCAATGGTATCTTGTATGGCCTGAGTTCTCATGGACTTGTCATCTCTTTGCAGCAAATATAGCAATTCTTTGTGACAATACAATCCTTATTTCCACATACGAGGTGGGGTTTTCGCACCTGGGGTGTCATCGGAGGGGTTCGTTTTGTCTAACGGTCGCTTCGTTTTGTCATTCTGCTTCTTCGTTCTGTCATTCTGAGCGGAGAAGCAGAATCTTCGGAGGGCCGGGGGCTGGCCTGTGAGATGGGCCGATGACGGTTGTGTCAAGTGCGTGGAGGGAAGTGGCTGGTAATCAGCTATTTGTGAGAAATCGATTGGGTGCGTGAGCTTAATCGATTTTGTGTAAATAGCTCATTGATAGAACGTTACCTCCACGGTGCCTCTTCATTCTGTCATTCTGAGCGGAGCG
>CAMYWP010000043.1 GCA_947302825.1 uncultured Bacteroidales bacterium | reverse complement strand
GGACAGGTAGGCATAATTGGGGCGCAGCGTCTTGGCGCTGTAATTAACCATGAGCTGCACCTTGGCATTGTTCGGATCAATGACGGTAGCCCAGGAGAGCATCGGGAACCAGTTGCTGTAATTCCGGGTAATGTCGTTTGCCGGCGTTATGGCATCCTGGTAGGCATAGTGCACATATTCATAGCGCACTCCGGCACTGAACTGACCGGCCTTCGGCAAGAAGAAACCATAGTTGACGAAGCCGGCGTAGCTATCCTCCACCACCGAGGCCTGCGAGGCCGGAATTTCGATCCCGCTGATGGAGTAGTTGTCGCTGCGGCGGGAAAAAACTTCTTCCGTTCCGGCCTGCAGCTGACCCTTCCATACCGGATAGGATAGAACGGCCTTTGCGGCATACATCCTTCCGTCGGACTGGCTGTCGGAGCGGATGGTGCGGTCGGTCGAAATGTCACTGGTTTCCTTTGACTCCGAACTGCTTGCGTGGTCGGTTCCATAATAGTCCAGGTTCACGTCCAAGCCCAGTTTCCCGCCAATCACACCGTTGTAATAAAGGTTTGCTCCGAGATTGTAGATTCCTCCGTCTTTCATCTTATCATCGGAGATGGTTGCGATTTTGTCGGCAAGGGCCCCGTCCAGCCAGACGTTGTCATTTACTTCAGTATGCACGTCGTACTGCAGGGTTTTTCCCCACTCGATTTTTCCACCCAGGAAATGGTTGTCGGCTATCTGCCAGTTCACCCCGGCATTGCCATAAAGGCTTTGGCCCAGGTAGTTGTTGAGAAGGTCTCCCTTGTTTTCCAGCAGGAAGGTCTTCCCAAAGGTCTTCTTTTCCAGGTCGCTTTGCTGGCGGCTGGTATTACGGGCATAGTTGATGCCTGCGAAAATGTCCACGCCGCCAGTGCGGTAATTCACGTTAAGCGCGCCGAAGGGGTCGTTCCCTTTGTCCCAGCGGAGCGACTGCTCGTCCTGTGCAAACAGATTGAAGCCGAAACCGTCGCCCTGGCGGCGGATCGTGCGGATACGGACTACACTTCCCACGGAGGCATCGTATTGTACCCCGGGATTGGTAATTACCTCGACACTTTGAATCTCATTACTCTGAAGACGGTCCAGTTCGCTGCTGTCCGTTACCTTGCGGCCGTTGATATACACCAGCGGCGCCCCCTTCCCGATGACCTCCAACCCGTTCTGGCCCTTAATCATACCCGGCGTCTTGGACAGTACGTCTTTGGCCGTACCGGCATTCTCCAGCACGGAACCTTTCACAGTCGTCTGCAAGCCCTCGCCTGTGAGTTTGGTCTTGGGCATCACGGCCGTAATGGCCGCTCCTTCCAGCATGGCGGTGTCCGCCTCCAGCGTAATGACGGCGCCATCGATTGGAGACAGATAAACGGTCCGGTAGCCCATCATGGCTACCATCATGATGCCGTCGGTCTCGGAAGTCACTATATTAAAGGTTCCGTCATCGGCCGTCACGGCCCCGCACACCACGGTGGAATCGGCCTTGGAGAGAATGGCCACATTGGCATAGGGGACCACTTCCCCGTTTTCATCTACTACTTTCCCTTTCCAGTCGCCTTTGGCAAAGGCGGGAATCCCTATCATAACAAGTGTAAGAATGGCAATCAGTCTTTTCATGGTTTGTCCATATTTTTCTGATGGCAAAGTTAACGGGTATTCCGTTCCGAAATAAAAATCGATATGGACAATAAAGTGGACAATTAGGGGATATCGGCCTATGGATACTTGGACATGGCCGGTGTTTTTTCTACTTTTGTATGCAATTATTTCGGAACAGGAACTATGGCAAGACCAGTAAGTATCACCAAAGAAAAAATCCTCGCGGCAGCCCTTTCTATCGTGCGTACAAGCGGAGCATCGGCCCTCACAGCCCGAAGCCTTTGTGCCGTCCTGGGTTGCGGCGCCAATGCAGTGTTTTCCTCCTTCGGCTCCATTCAAGGCGTACGGGATGCCGTCAAGGAAGAAGCCAGAAACCTTTATCAGAAGCGCGTGGGGGCCGGTTTTTCCCTCAACCCTCCTTTCAAAGGGTTCGGCATAGCCCTACTCTGGTTCGCCATGGACGAACCGCAACTGTTTTCGCTAATCATGGATGCTGATATTCCGGCATCCTCCTTCGAGGATTATATCGACACGCACGTAGGGTTTAAGAAAGAATGCCTGGCCGCCATCCAGGCATCCTTCTCCCTACAGGTCTCTGATGCAGAACTGCTTTATTACCAAATGGTTCTGGTGGCTCTCGGACTGGCACAGACCTGCACCCGGGGCGGTAATACGCTCAGCATACCACAGGCCTCCGAAATCCTTGGAAAAAACGTCCGTGCCTTGCTGATGGTCATCCGTGCCGGAGCCGATGACAGGGAAAAATACATCCCGGGAGCAGGTTCCGGGCCTGGCGGCGACTTAGATTCCTATGCCATGTTCCATACCCTGGCAGGCCAGAACCATCTGCTTCAGGAGCTGCATGCTATACCGCGCTATGTCCAGGACAACGAATGGGCCGAATTGGAACGGGTGCTCCGAAATTCCTTCAATCTCACCCCTCAATCCCTCCGGGAAGCCCACCCCGGCCTCACCAAAGGAGACATCCGCATTTACATCCTCTCCCACCTCCAGTTCTCAGTCTGGGAGCAGGCCCTCCTTCTGGGCATCTCCCCCGCTTCCGTTACCAAAGCTCGCCAAAGGCTTAAGGCCAAAATGGCCGCCGTGGAGACAAGTGACTGACCTACAGGCCGATACAGAAAATCGATTAGTCTGTTTAGACTAATCGATTTTCCATAAGTGAATGATTGCCAGATGGTTACCTCCACGCGCAGTTATGCACCGGAAGAGAAGTAGGACTTCAATGCCTCCACATACTCTGAGAAGGCCTTCTGGCCGACAGGGGTGATGCGGCAGGTGGTGCGGGGCATCTTGCCCTTGAAGCCCTTCTCCACCGTGATGTAACCGGCGGCCGTCAGTTTGTCGATTTGCACGCTCAGGTTTCCCGAGGTGGCGCCAGTCTGCGTCTTGAGATAGGTGAAGTCGGCTTCATCTACCCCGGCCAGGATGGACATGACGGCCAGCCGAAGTTCGGAATGCAGGAGCGGATCCAGTTTGGGAAACATAGGCTATTTGTTCTGAATTTTCATCACCATGCCGGTCACCAGCAGAAGGACGCCGCCCAGCGTGAACACCAGAAGCTGAGCCTCATTATGCACGATCATGGCAAAAACGGCGCCGCCTACGCCCAACAGGAAACCGCAGATGATAATGGTCCAGTTCTTCAGGAGAACACCGGACATACATTCGGCCAGGCCCAGGATGAGGACGATGATAAGGGACACGTTCATGGGCACCAGACACACGGCGATGGCGCTGAGCGTCACCGCGAAGGCGCCGAAGACGGACCATACGCCATGGAGCATCTTACTTACCTCGTTCTGCGGAAGGGACACTTCGTTCCTACCCATCATGGAGGCAACGGGATAGCCGATGGCCGGCATAGCGAACCACAGGAAGTTCCACTGCGGTTTGCCTGTAAAATGCCATAAGAAATAAATGACAAGAGAGGTTAACGTAAGCAACATCCCCCAAAGAATGAAGTGCTTGGCGCTGTTGCGAAGAATTCCCTTCCGGCTTTTGTTGAAGGTTTCGGTGATGAGCTTCAGACTTTCCTGAGCCGTCATTTCTTTGTTTTGTTCCATTGTATCAATTGTTTAACTTGTTTTGGGATGCCTAAAAGCTGCGCAGTCTTCCGGAACCCCGATGCAAATATAAACAAGTTTACAATATAAACCAAATATTTTTCGATTATTTTGAAGAGTACTCCCCTACTGGGCTTCTAACGCTCCATGAGCCGGAGGATTTTGAGCTTGGTCTTTTCGTTGTCGCCGCCGTAGGGATGTTCCCTAAGCGGAAGGTTGAAGAGGGTTTTGCCCGTAAGTACGGTCTGGGGATGGGTAAACTCCCGGAAGCCCCATTCGCCGTGGTAGGCGCCCATACCGGAATGCCCCGTACCGTTGAACGGCACACCCTTCACCATCATGTGGATACAGACCTCGTTGATGCAGCCGCCACCATACTGTTGCGTTTGCATCACGCGGTTCGCCCATTTTATGTCCTTGGTAAACAGGTACATGGCCAGGGGATGTTCGCGCTCGGCTATTACATCCATCAGTGCGTCAATCTCCGCATCCTTGAACGGAACAACGGGCAGCAGCGGGCAGAAAAGTTCGTGCTGGACAATGTGCTCGTTGATGTCCACCGGATAAATGACCGTGGGAGCATAGCGCTGGGTCTGCTTGTCTCCGGTGCCGCCGAAAACGATGCGGTCGCGGTATTCATCGGCCAAAGCAGCGCAGCTGTCCCAGGCCCTGCCGGTGATAAGTTTGGGGTATTCGGGATTCTTCTCAGGATGCTTGCCGATCTGCACCACAAATGCGTCTTTCAGGGCCTTCAGGAAAGGTTCAGCCACTTCTTCGGCCACTGCTATCTGGTTCACGTTGATGCAGATTTGCCCGGCGTTGAGGAGCTTGAAGAACGCAATCTTGCGGGCGGCATCCTCCAGGTTGGCATCCTTGCGTATCACGGCCCAGTTGCCTGTCTCGCCGCCCAGTTCCAGGGCCACGGGGGTCAGATTCTTGGCGGCTTCGGCCATCACGTGCTTGCCCACGGCCGGCGAACCGGTGTAGAAAATCTTGTCGAAGCGCTGCGCCAGGCACCAGTCGGCCACGTCATGCCCGCCGTCGATGAGCGTGATGTATTCGGGCGGGAAAACCTCGGCGCAGAATTTCTTGAGCGCCGCCGTGCAGGCCGATGACTTGGAGCTGGACTTGATCACCACAGTGTTACCGCCGCACATGGCCGCAGCCACTACGCCCAAGGTGAGCAGGATGGGGAAATTGAACGGGCTGATCACCAGGGAAACGCCATAGGGCATCTTATACACCTTGGTAAGCGTGCTGGGGAAGCACATGAGGCCGCTCCAATGATACTCCGGACGGGCCCAGCGGCGAAGGCCGTGAATCATCTCGTTTACCTCCGTAATAATGGGGCCGATGTCGCAGAGATAGGCCTCCACCTTGCTTCGGCCCAGATCCTGCGCCAGGGCGGCCTCAAATTCGGCCTCGTGCGCCCTAACGGCATCCCTGAGCTTTTTAAGCTGCTGGATTCTCCATTTTATGGGAAGGGTCGTGCCGGTGCGGAAGAATTTGCCCTGGGCTTCCACTATGGCCCGAATCTTACCTTCAGTGAACTCGACGGCATCTTCCGTTGCCGCAGGTGTAACGGTCTCCAGGACCTCTTTGATCTGGTTTTCAGTCATGGTTATTTGCGGATAATATAGCCTTACTCGTTAAAGCTGATTACCTGGCCCGCGCCCTCGTACAGGGTAGCCGGGCCATCTAATTCTACGGCCAGCACCGTCATGTGCGGGTCCAGTACCTGGGCGGGAACCTGGATGTAATACACGCCCGGCGTGGCACTCCAGTCTATGTCATTGTACTGCTTCCAGCTCAGCTCCTCCTCTGTGCCCACTACGCGCACACGCTGAATCTTGGACTTCAAACCCTTGATTTCCAGAGATTCATTGGGGGCATAAGGGAAATACAGGTACAGGATATCACCCGCTGCATTCAGGGTGGTATAGGCCTGCACGTGACCGGCGGGGATGCCGGCGCGGGTGGGATACACGGCTTCGGCGTGTTTGGAGGTCCACTGGCCCAGTTCCTTCAAAACGGCCACTTCCTCTTCCGGAATAGTTCCGTCGGCACGCGGGCCGATATCCAGCAGCAGGTTGCCGCCCATGGACATACAGTCCACCAGCATACGCAGGATGGTATCGAAGGACTTGAAGTCCGTGTCCCGCTTGCGGAAGCCCCAGGAGTCGTTGATGGTCATGCAGGTTTCCCACCAGGGAGAGGCCGGACGGGTCACGGGAACGCCCAGTTCGGGGGTGTCATAATCGCCGTTCCCGGCAATGCGGGAATTCACAATCACCTGCGGATTATAAGCGCGCAATTGCTGCACGATGCCAGGAGCGTCCCACTCCTCCGAGGAAAATTCCCAATCACCGTCAAACCAGAAGAGGTCCGGATTGTATGCCTCCTGCAACTCTTTCAGCTGGGCGCTGTTGAAGGTGAGGAAATGCTGCCAGCGTTCCGGTTCCTTATGGATGTCGTAGCGGGCAGGACCGGCCCGGAACACATTGGGATAGTCTTCCCGGGGCCAGTCAATCAGGGAATAATAAAGGCCGAGCTTAAGACCACCCTGCCGGCGCACTTCGTCTACAAAAGGTGTCAGGACATCGCGACCGGCGGCCGAAGACTTCACGGCACTCACATCGCCAGCCTGGGTGTCCCAGAGGGCGAAACCATCGTGGTGCTTGGAGGTGATCACCGTGTAGCGGGCGCCGCTTTCGCGGATGAGTTGCACCCAAGCCGCGGGGTCATACGACGCAGCAGTAAAATCGGCCTCCTGGGCAAAATAGTCCTCCATGCTCACGGCGCCGTTGTGGAAGGCCCAGCTTTCGCTCCAGTCGCCGCGGGAATAGATGCCCCAGTGGATGAAGATGCCCAGTTTGGCCTGGGAGAACCATTCCATGCGGGCCGATTTGGCCTCCGGAACTTCCTGAGGAGCCGGGGTGGAGGTGGCACAGGCCACGGCCGACAGGACGGCCAGAACGAAAACAAGCGTTCTCATTATTTGCACAGCATTATATCCAGAATCATGCGGTCGGTGGCCTTCATGCCGGCACTGCCGATGGTACCGATATTGCGGATGGTCTTCTCCACGTCGTCCTCGATGATGCCGTCCGTGGAGGGGATACAGGTGCCCCGAAGGGCCAGCACGGCCGATTGCACCGCGCAGGAAACGCCCGAAGCCACCTTCATGGCGCAGCCCACCTTGGCGCCGTCGCACACCATGCCGGTGATGTTGCCGGCCATGTTCTGAATGGCGGCGCATACCTGTTCGTAGGTTCCGCCCTGCAGATAGACGATGCCGCAGGCGCTGCCCGTAGAGGCCACCACGCAGCCGCAGAGGGCGCTCAACTTGCCCAGATAGTGCTTGATATGAATGGCTACCAGATTGCTCAGGATAAGGGCCCGGGCCAGGGGTTCGTCTTCCAGCAGGTATTTGATGGCATAGGCAATCACGGGCATGCTGACGGTAATGCCCTGATTGCCGCTGCCGCTGTTGGACATGGCCGGGAGCGTGCAACCGGCCATACGGGCATCCGAAGCCGCCGCCGTCATGCCCATCGCAAAGCTCATGAAGTCGCTGCCGAAGATTTCCTTCTGGTTCTCGCGGATGGTCTTTCCCACCTGCAGGCCGTAGTCCCCTATCAGGCCCTCAATGGCCAGGGCGTGATTGTAAGTGCGGTCTTCCAGGATGAAGGCAATGTCTTCGTAACGTGCTGTACAGGCGACATCGTAGATGTCTTTGACAGTCAGGTCGTAGGTTTCCTCATGGCGCTCTTTTACGGCTGCCCCCGATTCGGAACTCATCAGGATGTGGTCGGCGAAACTGGTTTCCACAATGCGGTCGTGGTCATCTTCAATCACCGCGTAGGCGTGCGGATCCAGTTCGGCGCTGGCCACCGCGCCTTCATCCACCGTCACCGTGGCCTTCACATAGAGGAGATGGTCCGTATCGGCCACGGAAATGTGTACATGGCCCTCAGCCACCAATTGCTTGGCACGGGCCACCGCTTCGGGCGTAAGGCCGGCCAGCACTTCCAGGCCCCGGCCCGATTCCCCGCACACGGCCCCCAGCGCCGCCGCAACGGGCAGACCCACCATGCCGGTTCCCGGAATGCCCACGCCCATACCGTTCTTGAGGATGTTGCCGCTCACGGCCACATCCAGGCGCAGCGGGGCCTGCAGACGCCAATTACACTGGCAGGAACAGTTCTCGCTGATAATCTCCACAGCTTTGGCCACGGCCAGCGCCACGGCGATGGGCTCCGTACAGCCCAAAGCGGGTTTTACCTCCCGCTTGATGAGGGCGATGATTTCCTTATAGGTCATAAATCCAGGAATTTCACAAAAGCATCCGTATCCAGATTGTAGCCGCGCGGGCCGGCCAGAATGGCGCCCTCCCCGTCCAGCAGGAAGTAATTGGGCTGGGCATTCACGCCAAAGCGCTCCAATACCAGATAAGAGTTCACCCGGCCCACGTCCTTGAGCACCTTGCCGCTATCCGTGGTTACCCACTGGCTTTCCGGCAGCTTGGTTTTATCGTCCACATACAGGGACACAATCACATAGTTGTCCCGAAGACGCTGCAGCACACGGGGGTCACTCCATACGCGGGCTTCCATTTCCCGGCAGTTCACGCAGCCGTGGCCGGTGATGTCTACGAATACTTTCTTCCCCTGTTCCTTGGCCGCAGCTATGCCGTCTTCCAAATTACTATAGCCGGTGAGCCCGTGCGGCAAAGACACCTCGGAGCCGTAGAGGCTCAAAGTGGCAGGGTTATCGGCCTTTATATCCGGACTTGCCGGGAAGCTTCCCAGTACGAAATCCTGCGTCTCCAGAGGCGGCAGATAGCCGCTGAGGGCTTTCAGAGGCGCGCCCCACATCCCCGGAATCAGATACATCACAAAGGCGAAATCGGCGATAATCAGGGCTAATCGGCCCACGGAAATGCATTCCAGCGGACTGTCGTGCTTGAAGCGGATCTTACCCAAAAGATACAGGCCCAGCAAGGTGAAGCACACGATCCAGATGGCCAGATACACTTCGCGGTCCAGCAGGTGCCAATGGTAGGTTTGGTCGGCCACGCTAAGGAATTTCAGGCCCAGGGCCACTTCCACGAAGCCCAGCACCACCTTTACGCTGTTGAGCCAGCCGCCGCTCTTCGGGAGCTTTTTCAGTACCGAAGGGAAGAAGGCCAGCAGCGCAAACGGCAGGGCGAAAGCGATGGAGAAGGCCAGCATGGTGACCATAGGGGTCCAGAATTCGCCCTGGGTGCTCTTGATGAGCACGGTTCCCACGATGGGACCGGTGCAGCTGAAGCTTACCAGCACCAGCGTAAGGGCCAGGAAAAACACGCCCAGAAGGCCTCCCTTGCTACTTTTTGCATCGGCCTTGGTGGTCCAACTGGACGGCAATGTAATTTCAAACGCGCCGAAGAAAGAGGCCGCGAACACCATGAAAATCACGAAGAACAGGATGTTCGGGAGCCAGTGCGTGGCCAGCCAGTTGAAGATATCGGCCGTTATGCCCGCTCCGCCCAGCAGCCAGGTGAGGCCGATGATGATGCAGATGGGAACCGTATACAGCAGCACGATGAACAGCCCGTACATGGCGGCCTTGAAACGGCCGCCCGTCTCCTGCTTGATGAAGAACGATACCGTCATGGGCACCATGGGGAACACGCATGGTGTCAGGAGCATCAGGAAGCCCCAGAGAATGGCCTCCAGGATCAGGGCCCACAAGCTGCCGCCACTGGTCGCTCCTTTTTCGTTCCCGGCCCCACCGGGAATCGCCACCGGCACGGAGAAAGTCCATTCCTCCGGCATTTGGCAAAAATCGCCGCTGCAGGCACTCCAGGTAACGCTTCCTTCCACGGTGGCGGAACCATTGATCTGCAAATCCTGCCGCAGAACATAGGTGCCGGTCACCACCTCTTCCCCCTTGTAATCACTGGGAGTAAACTCTTCCGTGGGGGCGCCGGCCAGGAACACCTGGTCCGTGGTGTTCACTTCCAGTAAGGTTCCCGCATAGGGATCGGACATGGGATGGACATAATAGTCCTTGTCCACCTGGCCGGTCACCACCAACTGGTAGCGGTCACCCTCTGTAGGATGGACCGCTGCCTTCCACACCACGCTGACATTAAACTGCAAAAGCAGAAGCAGCGCTGTAAGGATATGTGTCATGATAGTTTAGATTTCCGATGCGAACTCTTCCATGGGCTGGCGTTCCCAGTGCCTTTGGCTGGGAGCAGCCGTAGCGACGCCCACCGGAAGCATGCAAACTATTTCATAGCCGGCCGTTTCAGGGAAATCGGCCTTGATCTTGGCGGGATCGAAGGAACCGATCCAGATATTGCCCAGGCCCCAGGCGGCAGCTTCCAGCATGATGTGCGTACCCACGATGGCGGCGTCTACATCGGCCAGATTCTTACCGTCGTACTTGCGCACCCAGGCGGCATCCTGTTTGGCACCCACCATGAACACCACGGGGGCGTTGAAGGTATAGTCCGTTGCACCGCGCAGTTTGTCCAGGGCTTCCGGGCTCTTGACCACCCACACGTGCACCGGCTGCTTGTTGGCAGCCGAAGGAGCCACGCGGGCAGCCTCCAGGATATGGTTGATCTGGACGTCCGTCAGGGGTGTATCCTTGAATTCCCGGCAGGAATAACGCTCCTTGGCCAGGGCGTAGAACTCGCTTTCGCGGGTGGGCAGACGATCCGGAATATCCGAGAAAGCAGCACGCTTATAGATGTTGGTAATGTCACTGAGTTTCTGCAAGAATTTACTCATGGCTGAAAAATTTTATTGTTAGATGCCCAATATACAATTTTTTCTGCGTTTTCCAAAATTCCGCCCCTGGCAAACAACCACCTATCCCTCAACTACTTACAGAAAGTAATCGTTCAAAAAACGAACGATTACTTTTCACAAACAACACACTATCAACGACTTAGCTGCCAGAAAAGGCCCTCTCCCGAGGGGATACGAAAAGACCTGCCAGATGGCAGGTCTTAAGTGGCCCCAGCAGGATTTGAACCTGCGACCCACGGATTATGAGTCCGCTGCTCTAACCGCTGAGCTATGGGGCCAAGAAAGCAGTCTGGTGTCAGACTGCTTTTCTCATACTGCAAGGGCTAGCCTCACACTTTGATCTCAACCTCGACGCCGGAGGGAAGCTCGAGCTTCATGAGGGCGTCAACGGTCTTGGCGTTGGACTCGTCGATGTCGATCAGACGAACATAGGAGTCCAACTCGAACTGCTCGCGGCTCTTCTTGTTCACGAAGGTGGAGCGGTTCACAGTGAAGATCTTCTTGTTGGTAGGAAGCGGAATGGGACCAACTACCTTTGCACCCGTTGCCTTCACTGTATCGACGATCTTGGCGGCGGACTTGTCCACCAGCATGTGATCGAAAGATTTCAGCTTGATTCTGATTTTCTGGCTCATATCAATTACTTTTTAACTTTTGCTAAATTTTACTCGTCGTCGGAGGTTACCCTGTAACCGCTCTTCTCGATGATGTCCTTGGCCAGGTTGGCCGGGACCTCGGCGTAATGGTCGAAGGTCATGGTGCTGGTGGCGCGTCCGGAGGACAGCGTACGCAGCACGGTCACGTAACCAAACTGCTCGGAAAGCGGTACGAAGGCCTTGACGATGCGTGCTCCGTTGGCGGTAGAGTCCATGGCAACAATCTGGCCGCGGCGACGGTTGAGGTCGCCCACGATGTCTCCCATGTAGTCTTCCGGAGTAACAACTTCCAGGCTCATGATGGGCTCCAGAAGGACCGGATGACACTTGGGGCAGGCGTGACGGAAGGCCATGCGGGCCGCCAGCTCGAAGGAGAGCTGGTCGGAATCCACCGGATGGTAGCTGCCGTCCAGGACTTCCACCTTAAGGGAAGGCACCTCGTAACCGGCCAATACGCCGTTTGCCATCGCGGAGGTGAAGCCCTTCTCGATGGACGGGATGAATTCCTTGGGGATGTTTCCGCCCTTGACAGAATTGATGAACTGAAGACCCATAACGCCTTCGTCGGCAGGAGAGATATTGACGATGATGTCTGCGAACTTACCACGGCCGCCGGTCTGCTTCTTGAAGACCTCACGCAGCTGGAAGCTGGAGGTGATGCTCTCCTTGTAGTTCACCTGCGGGGCGCCCTGGTTGATATCCACGCCGAATTCGCGGCGCAGACGGTCCA
>CAMYWP010000042.1 GCA_947302825.1 uncultured Bacteroidales bacterium | reverse complement strand
CGGTTTTTCTACTTCGGTGTTGAGGAGGTCATCCACCATGGCGACATATCCTGCCAATTGTCCCAGATCCGGGAAATCGAACTCCGTAACCTTGACCTCGATGACGCAATAACGATGCAACGGGATGATGTAGAAGAGCAAGTCGATGAACTTCTCCTTTCCCGGCAGAAATGTGAAATCGTACGGACTTTTCAGAAGCTCCTGGGCAAGGTCGCTCTCCGGAGCCGGCAGAGTCAGGGCGAAATTGGTTTGAGCGGCACCTTGGCGTTCGTAGAGGTCAGAGGAAAGAAAGTTGAGAAGCACAGCTCTTCCCCAGTTATTCTCAAGAGATTTTCGAGCAAAGAAATATCCTTTGCGTGCATCACCTTTCACTTTGTCGATGATACACATATGGTGAGTCCACGGTAACTTGAAGATCATCTGGAAATCTTCAGCATCTTGCTGAAGAATTTCAAGCAGCTGACTATAAAGAAGATAGAAGTAATGTGTATATCTAATAGTAGATTCGGACATCCCGCGAGTCAGCCCCAGCGTTTTTCTCAAATCCCTGCTGACATTCTAATAGAAATGGCTACCATAACGGTTCTCATACTGTCGCTTCTCGATGTCTTCACCCACAGACCAGTAGAAGCGAAGCATTTCATCATTGACTTTCAATCCGGCTTTGATCTGGCTGGAGCGATATCGTTGTGCCAGCTCTGCAATCCACTGGGCGTATTCTTTATCCAATTTCATCAACTGTTCCATAGCGAACGTCTTTAAGGTTTACAAATGTAGTGATTCATTTTTGTGTAAGCATCCGATAAACTGCATATTGTAGCGGGGAGAGATTCTGGCTACATTTGCAAAAAGTTCATGAGATATGCTTACAAGAGAACAGGTTCTAGAGATCCAAACGTATTGTGCAGAACACAAGATCACCCAGGGAGAGCGTTTGGATGAACTTCAGATTGATAAATCGCAGTTTTTACAGATGGCAGCGGAGGTACCGACAGGAGGATGAGCAAAGCACCGATCCAGGGACTTTTGTCCAGTTAACACAAGGAGGTGGCACAAGCACGAAAAACGCCATTCCGGTGCTTCTAAAGCTGATTTTGCCCTCTACAGACACCGATAGAGCCTATTTCGTGCCTGTTAAGTCATTTCTACTTCCGACTATCCGCATGATATGTGCACTACCTGGAGGGGTGCCGAAAGGTGTTTTTCGTATTTACATTGATTATTAAATAGTTATGGAATTTTGCCTTCGGAAGGATAGGTTATTTTTTCGTCAAATGCGGTATCGTCCGCACCGCAGAAACGGAGTTTAGCCATCTGGCTAGACTCCGTTTCTTGTTTTGTGGCGATGGCTCCTACCAGCGACCCCAATTATGATATAATAGATATTTATTCGTGAATTTGGAAAATCGCGATGGCGAGGAGGGCTGCGGGCGCCACAAACCGGATAAGGAAGAGGATGGTCTTGAGCAGCCAGGCGGGAACGGGATGAGTTCCGCCGTTGGTGAGCTCGTCAAACACCACCGCCTTACCCAGCTTCCACCCGGCAAAGATAACAATCAGCAGGCCACCGATGAGCATCAGGAAGTCGGCCGAAATGAAGTCGAATAAGTCGAAGATGGTCTTGCCCAGAATCTTCCAGTTGCTAAGCGGACCCATAGACAAGGAGCAGAGACAGCCCAGGATCCAGATAAAGACGAAGGACACAACCACGGCCGCCTTGCGCTTCATCTTGAACTCCTCAATGCAGAAGGCCACAACCACTTCCAGCATGGAAATGGATGAGGTGAGGGCGGCCAGCAGCAGCGCTACAAAGAAGAAGATGGCAATCACGCCACCCAGCGGCATCTGGCTGAAAATGTGCGGGAGCGTGACAAACACCAGGTCGGGACCTTCGCCGGGGCTGATGCCGAAGGCGAACACGGCCGGCATGATGGCGCAGCCGGCAATGATGGCGAAGAGCGTATCAGCCACGGCCGTCTGTGAACTCAGCGAGATGATGTTGGCGTCTTTCTTCACGTAGGACCCGTAGGTGACCACCATGCAGGACCCCAGCGACAGCGAGAAGAAAGCCTGTCCCAGGGCTGCCAGGAAGGTTTGAGACGTCACTTTGGACCAATCCGGCTGGAACAGGAACTTGAGTCCGGGGCCGCTGCCGGGAAGGGTCATGGAACGGATGGCAATGCCGATGATGATGAGAAACAGCAACGGCATCATCACCTTGGAGAACTTCTCAATGCCATTCTGCACGCCGGCCACGACAACCCCGGCCGTCAGGGCCAGGAAGATGGTGTGACAGAGGATAGGAAGCCAGACAGAGGATGAGAAAGAGGAGAACAGGGTCTTCAAGTTCTCCGGATCTCCTTCGGTAAAGTCGAAACAGACAGACTTGAACAGGTATTCCGTGCACCAGCCGCCCACTACCGAGTAGAACGAGATGATGAAGACGCAGCAGATAACGCCCAGGACGCCCACAATGCCCCAGTGAGTGCCGGGGGCCAGCTTTTGGAAAGCTCCGCGGGCACTGGCCTGACCCCGTCTGCCGATGATGAATTCGGCCAGCATGACCGGCAGGCCGGCCAGGATAACGAATCCCAGGTAGATGAGGATGAAGGCGGCGCCGCCGTTCTCACCTACCAGGTAAGGGAAACGCCATAGGTTCCCCAGTCCAACGGCCGATCCGGCCATAGCGACCAGTACGCCGAATGAACTGGCGAACGAGTCGCGCTTTGCGGGTTGATGGCTTGCGTTTTTCATAAGTACTATAGTGTTTTAGCTGTTGCAGAGAAAACTCTCAGAAATCAATCTGTCGAAGAAGATCTCCGGGGCAACATAGTTCTCTTTCATTTTTTCGTTTTACAAATTCTGACGATATTCTGCGGGGGAGCGCGAATGGCCAGTTATTTTAACATTTTCTTGGCAAGCAGGCCCAGGAAGAAACGCTCCGAGACGGAAAGCGTCTGCACCATTCCCAGGAAGATGATGTCCAGTGCAGCGTATTTACGGCAGTCTTTAAGGAACGCATCCATATTGTCGGGACCGTTATATTCTTTGGCGAACGCATTCCAGAACTGGACCAGTTGCTTGTCGCTCATATGGGCGATGGCCTGCACGCGATCTTTTTTACCGAAAATGTTGCAGAACAGGAAAAAGTGCCCCAGGTCGAATTGCGGGATGCCGTGGGAGGCACGGCCCAGGTCTATCCAATAAGGCTTCTCATCGGCCAGGATGAGGTTTCCCATCTGGAGGTCTCCGTGCAGAAGATGGTCGCTTTCGGGAATGGACTTCACGAACTCGATGAGACGTTCCTTGGCCTTTCCACTGATCAAAGTAGTGTTCTCCGCCGCTTTCAGCATCACCTCTTTTTGGGACGGAATCCACTGACTGTCATTTACCTTCACGGAATGGAACGATTTGAGGAGCTGTGCCATCTGGATGGCGCGGGCATCGATGGAGGATGGATCGTCGGCGCAGAGACGGGAGAAGGATTTCTTGCCGACGATGTTCTGGCACTTTACACCGTAGTACTCCCCTACTTTCACAATTTCGTACATCTGGGGACAGGGGACACCGGCGTCTAAGACGGCCTTTGCTGTATAAAACTCCTCTTGGATGGTTCGTTCTGTTGTGTCGAGGGTATTGACTTTCAGCAGAACACCAGGTTCGGCATCATTTACATAAGCGGCGCCGTTACCGCCCTCGCCCACCTGTTTCCAGGCGGAAAGGTCAATTTGGGGATAAGTGTTCATTTTTTATATACCGATGGGGTTAAGATGCTTTTTTCTTATGTGAATGTAGATGATGCCCTGAATCAGGATACAGAGGGAGTAGACGCCATCGGCCGTCCAGCAGAGGGCCATATCGGATTTAAGGACGCCGATGATGATGGAGCAATAAACGGCATAGATAGCCAGGGCCACCACGTCGAAGCGGAGGCATACCTTAGTGTCTCCCGTTCCGGCCACTGACTGCAGATATACATTCCACGGCAAGGTCACAAGGGTTGCCGCGCACATCACCCACAGCGTAGGAACGGAACCCTGAATCAGGGAAGGAATATCGGTGAACAGGCCGATAATCATGCGCGGGCAAAGGGCGAAGAAAGCCAGCAGCGGCAGCATAGTCAAGGAGCAGAGCAGAATCACCCGGCGCATGACGGGAACCACGCCCTCCGGGTGCCCTTCTCCTATGATATTGCTCACCAGTGAGGCCGATGTAGAGGCAAAGGCCGCCGAGAATACGAACGGCACCTCGGAGATGCTCCGGACAATGTTGGCAATAGCCAGCTGTTCCTCCCCCAGGTGTTCGATAAAGAGGAAGAAAAGCAGCCAAACAGAGACATTCAGTACATATTCAACCATCACCCATGAGGCAGTAGCGAACGTATGCTTGAGTTCCTTCCATACTGGCTTGACAGGCTTCCGGAGGGCAAATTTCTTATCTACCGTAACGGCTGTCCATATAACGAAGAAGACAAAGGAAATGCCTTCCGCGATGGTCGAGGCCAAAGCTGCGCCCTGAATGCCCATGGCCGGCAGGCCGGCATGGCCGAAGATGAGAAGCCAGTCCAGGAGGATATTGCTGCTTACCAGTACAATGGAATTCCAGGTGAGACAGGCTGTGTTCCACGTTCCCACATAGAAAGCACGGAACAACGCCGTCATAAACGCAAAGAACAGCCCGGGAACACGCCAGTCCACATAGATGACGGCCGCTTCATAGATGTTCTCCGACTTCAAGAGTGAATGAAGAAGAGGCGGAGAAAGAAAGTACGACAGGACCATGGTCACCAGCGAAAGCGCTGTCAGGAACCAGACTCCCTGCCAGAAAACACGTCCTATGGAATCGAAGCCTTTCCCATTGTTTTTGTACGCTTCCCCGTTGCATCGGCCGATAATGATTTGCACACCGATGGAGAAACCAAAGCCCAACATGTACAGGATGTTGAAATAAACACCCGCAACGGCAGACGCTCCCAGTTCAATCTCCCCTACACGGCCCAGGAAGGCTGTATCGGTCATTCCCAGCAGCTCTTCCATGACCAGAGCCACCAGGATGGGGAAAGTGATCTTCCAGATCGATTTGTAAGAATAGCGTTTCGGTAGTTTATATGACAAATCCGGCATGCAGTGAGTTCATTTAGGCTGTAACAAATATAGGAATATTTTTGTAACTTCTTTTTCCCATTTTTTCTTAATTTTGTATTTTAAACTAACACTACTCATCAATAAGTGAACAACAGATCGTTTTCAAGCAGGTTGAGCTGGAGAATCATCGGCATTGTATCGGCCATCTTCTTCGCCTCCTTCATCATTATTGGGCTTGTTTTCCAATATGTCATTTCCAATGAAACCGCCAGTGCGGCTCCGCTAGTGCTGACCCTGAGCCTCCTGCTTGTGGGTATCGTGGGTTTGGTGATCGTGTATTTCGTGTGCCGCCGGGAGATCCGTCGGATGACGCGTCCCATCACGGAACTTTCAGTATCGGCCCTGAATATGGCCAAGGGTAACTTCAAGGCCAAATTACCGGAAATCAGCAGCAAGGACGAAATGCTGCGTCTGAGGGACAGCTTTATCTTTTTGCAGAACTCCATTTCGGATTACATCGGCCAGCTGAAGACCACCAAGAGCGACAACGAACGTATGGAGTCGGAACTGAACGTGGCCCGCACCATCCAGATGGGCATGCTCAGCACCAACTTCCCGCCGCAGCTCCATGCCATGCTGAAACCCGCCAAGGAAGTGGGCGGAGACCTCTACGACTTTATCCGTAAAGGCGACGTGCTCCATTTCGCCGTGGGCGATGTGAGCGGCAAGGGCGTTCCGGCCTCGCTGGTGATGTCCATCACCCGTGCCATGCTCCATTTCGTGGCCACCCTGGACCTCCCGCTGAACGAATCGGTGAGCCGTATCAACAACAGCGTGGCCGATTCCAACAGCAACGACATGTTCGTCACCCTCTTCATCGGCCGCATCAATTTGAAGACGCTCCAGATGGACTATTGCAATGCCGGTCACAACCCGCCGGTCCTTATCCTGCCCGACGGAAAGCCTCAGTTCCTCCCGGTCAAGAGCAATCTGGCGGCAGGCTTCCTGGAGCAATTCCCCTACGAGGATGAACACATCGACCTTGTGCCGGGCACCCGTCTTATAGCCTACACCGACGGCGTCACAGAAGCGGAGAACAAAAGCCTGGAACTGTACGGAGAAGACAGATTGATGGAGGATATTGCGCAGCTAAAGGCCGATATGGACGAGAAAACCGTTGTGGATCACATCTATCAGTCTGTGAAAGCCTTCACCGAAGGTCACCCGCAAAGCGATGACATCACCATAATGAGTATTAAAGTATGAAATACATCTATATCATCAATGGACGGGCCGACAAAGCTCCGCAATACCAGGAGTTCTACGACCAACTGAAGGAGAATCCTCACCCGCACGAGGTCTACACCACCCTGGGTGAAGGTGATGCTACGCGCTATGTACGTCTCTATTGTGACCTGCATCCCGAAGAAGAGGTCTGCTTCGTGGCCTGCGGTGGCAACGGTATCATCAACGGGGTGGCTTCCGGTCTGGTAGGCTATATGTATTCCGATGATCCGCTGGCCAGGGAATGCGACAACAAGACCATAGCCATCCTTTATTTCGCCGGCGCAACGGAGGATTTCATCATCAACTTCCCGGGCCGCAACTTCCGCAGCGTAAAGGAAATGCTGGCCGGTACCGTAACCCCCACAGACGTTATCCAGGTCAATGACAGCTACTGCCTCAACGTCTGTAACATCGGCTTTAATTCCAAAGTAGCATCCCGTGCCAACGAGCTCGTCGCCAAAGGGAAATCGGCCCACGAAGCCTATACGCGGGGGGTGATCAATGCCATCCTTACCAGCCGATTCAACCGCATTAAGATTACGGCCGACGGCGAGCGCATCGCCCGAGGCCCCATGGTGCTTTGCACCGTGGCCAACGGACGGCGCGTGGGCGGTGAGTTCAACTGCGCCCCCAATGCGAAGGTGGACGACGGCCTCTTGGACGTGTGTTACTTCCGCGCCATGAGCCTCCTCAGGCTCCTGATGCTCATTCCCCTCTACCGCAGTGGTCAGCACATCGGCAGCCGCCCCGGCAAGAACAAAGTTCTGTACCGCCAGGCCCGCGAGGTGGTCATCAGCAGCAAGGACCTCATTGACATCTATCTGGACGGCGAACAGCTGCCCGGTTCCCAGTTCCATCTCAAGATACTGCCGGGAGCGCTGCCCCTCCGCCTGCCCAAAAAGGAAACGGTTTAAGCTATTTATCCGTTTGATCATGTTCTTCAACCTGAAAAAAAGAATCATGTGCAAGGCCCTGGTCAAAAGGAACTTGCAAAAGCCTTTTGACTATTTATCGGCCGAAAACTTCAGCCTGGAGGGGGAAAAGGATCCCCTGGTGAATAACTCCTATTATTTTTCTGCCCACGACGAGCATCTGTCCCTCTTTGCCCGTCTGGGCAGAAGGGTAAACGTGGAAGAGACCTGGTTCGCCCTTTACCTGGACGGCAAGCTTTATTCGTTAAAACAGGAATTCTTCCCCCAAGGTGGTTCTCCCCTTTTGGTGGAGAAAGCCGATAACGACAGTTGGGCCCTTTCCTTTACAGGCAAATTGAATGAGGCCGATGAGATCTGCTTTCACGCCAAGTTCATTGCCACGCAGAAGCCCGTCGATTTCACCACCAATATGCCGGCAGAAAGAATGGCCAAGGGGATAGCCAATGAGAAATGGACCAAAGCCTTCTTCGATGAACTGCAGAATGTGAGCGGCCAGTGCCACTACGAACAGGAAGGCATCCTGGAAGGCCAACTGACCTTAAATGGCAAAACGATCGCATTCCATCTGCCTTGTGTAAGGGACCATTCCTTTGGCAAGCGGGACTGGAACTATATGAACAACCACCTCTGGTTAATGGCCGTCTCGCCCTCCTGCCAATTCAATTATTCCCTGGTCTCCTATCCCGTCATGACTGCGCTGGAAGTGGGCCATTTCAGGGATGAGGCCGGCATGCATTATCTTTTGCAGGCCGATCTGGATTTTCAGCAGCTTCATACGGGAAAGATTCCTGAGGAACTGACGTTCCAGGTACAGCTGGACAATGGGAAAACCCTACAGGTGCACGCGAAAGTAATTACAGGGGTAAGCTATCACTTTCAGGATGGCCAGTATATCCTGCACGAGAACATAGCGGAATTCCAACTGGATGGTAAGACTTGCCGCGGCATATTGGAGATCGGCTACAACAAAAACAGCCAGCGTTTTTTTAATCAGAGAGATTTGAGCAGCATAGTAAGATGATTATCTGTCAGTTAGGACAACTGCCCAAGGATATTTATCCGGAGGTTGGAGGGAAAGCGAAAGGATTGGATTTATTGGTCAGGCATCATTTCCCTGTTCCCCAAGGTTTTGTTATAACGGCTATTGATCAACTGGACGAGGAAGCGCTGTATCAGGCTTTTGATGCCTTGCAGGTGCCGCTGGTATCGGTGCGTTCATCGGCCTCCAATGAAGACCAGTCCACGGTTTCCAATGCCGGTCAATATGAGACCTGCCTGTTTGTGGACCGTGCCCACCTGTTGGAGAGCGTCCGGAAATGCTTGGCCTCTCTGGAGTCGAAGCGTGTCCAGGACTACGCCCGCCACTTCGATTTGAACAAAGGAGCCATGAACATCGTGGTGCAGGAGATGGTGGACAGCGACAAAGCGGGAGTGCTTTTCACAGCCAGTCCCAACAAAGGTTCCCATCTGCTCATAGAAGCCGTGAAAGGACAGGGCGAAAACCTGGTCTCCGGGCAAGTTTCGGCCCATCGCTATGAGATTTCCCGAAAGTGTTACCGCCCTTGCAGCGATGATCTGCTAGAGGAAAGTGAGATCCGGTTGCTTTTCGATACCGGCAAAAAGATACGGTCTGCGTTCGGAGATGATCAAGATATCGAATGGGCCCTGAAAGACGGGAAACTGTTCCTGTTGCAGATGCGTCCTATCACTACGGAAATCATTGACATTGAAGAATTTGACAGGGACGAAGATTTGAGCGGGCATCTGTTCACCAAAAGGAATGTGGGCGAGATGATGCCGGGCGCCGTCACGCCTCTGACCTTGTCCACATCGGCCAAAGCCATCGACTATGGCATGCGTTATATGCTGGCCCTGGCCGGAGTATACCATTCGCCGGATGAAGAAGGGCCTTTGCGCTTGATTTCCTCCATATCAGGGCATTTGTTCTTTGATATGAACCTGCTCTACAACATGCACGCGAAAGTCTCAGTGGCCAATCCCCAGTCCATGAATCTGTCCATTATGGGCGAATACCACGACTATCCTCCCGTGACCGAGCCCTTTTCCCCTTTCCTTGTCCGTACTGTCAACTCCGTCAAGTTTTTGAAGTATGTGTTTTCGGGCCACCGGGCCATGGGGAAATTCGATTCTCTCCTCACCAGGGTGCACTTCCCGGAAACGGATTCCTATCAGGAATTATACAAAAGCATCGATGCGAACCTGGCCCTTCTGGACGAAAGCCTTATCTACCATTATGCCTCATCGGCCTATTCCGGCAGTTCCACCAGCACCCTATATATGATGCTGGACAAGTATTTCCCCGACAAAAAGGAATACCAGGCGTTCCTGTCGCATCTATTGAGCAATATCCCGAATATCGAAAGCGCCGATATCCTGTCCCGCCTGCAGGATTTAGCGGCGTCCATCAAAAAACAGGAGCCGAAAGCCACCGCTTTCCAGGCCGATGCCTTGTTGGCATTCATCAAAGGCCATGCGGAAATCAACGGGAAATACCAGGACTTTCTGTCGCACCATGGGCATCGCTGCATCAAAGAGGCCGAACTGAGAAACAAGCCTTGGAGAGAAGACGAGATTCCGCTGATGAACTACCTGCGGAGCATCATCCAATCGCCCATGAATCTCGCCCAGGGAGAAGCGACTATTGACTATCGCAAAGAATTCTCTTTCATTAAGAATCCGCTTTTGAAAGCCGCCTCCATCAGCTATGCAAAAAAGGCCCGTCAGGCGGTTGTAGACCGGGAATACACCAAATCGCGGCTGATCGAGATCATCGATCTGTTCAAGACCCAGTATGCCCGTCTGGCCCGTCTTCTGGTGGCCGATGGCCTGCTTTCTGACACCGATCTCATCTACTTCCTGACACACGAGGAAATCAGCCGGCTGATCGATGGCGACAGCCGTCTCCTGCCCCTGGCCGTCAGAAGGCGGAAAGCCCACGCCATCCAGGAAGAACTGTCATTTGACGACATTTATATCGGCAAACCTGTGGCCAATGTCCTTGACACCGCACAAGCCTCCGGCACAATGACCGGAGTTCCCGTTTCCAATGGGGAATGCGAAGGGATTGTCCGCGTTGTCCATTCGGCCGATGACGCGAATCAGTTGCAAAAAGGAGAAATTATGGTGGCCCGGTTCACGGATATCGGCTGGACACCCTATTACTCCATGGTCAACGGTCTGATTACCGAAATTGGCTCTTCCCTGTCGCACGGAGCTGTGGTGGCCCGCGAATATGGCTTGCCCACCATCGTCAATGTAAAAGGAGCCACCCAACTGTTGAAAAACGGGGACCACATTGTGATGAATGCCACTAAAGGCACCCTTCAGATTATTGCCAAAACTGCTTCCTAGCGCGATAGACGGAATCCAGGGCCGGAAGGTTTTCCGGCAGGATGGGTTCCGAGGGTGGCGATTCCAGTTTGAGGGGATTTACGGGAGAACCGTTTTTCCAGACGCGGAAATCCAGATGGGGGCCCGTGGCCGTTCCGGTCATGCCCACATAGCCGATAACCTGGCCCTGGGACACCCGCTGGCCAGCTTTCACAGCAAATCTGGACAGATGGAGGTAGGCCGTGGTGTACACGGAATTGTGCCGGATCTTGACGGTATTACCGCCTCCGCCACCGCCCCAGCCAGCGCTGATCACCGTTCCGTCGCCGATACTCATTACAGGCGTCCCCGTGGGGGCCGCATAATCCACTCCCGTGTGGGCCCGCACCGTCCCGTGGACGGGATGCAACCGATGCAGGGAGTAACCCGATGAAATACGGGTAAACTTGAGCGGAGCCTTCAGGAAAGCTTTCCGTAAGCTCTCCCCTTTTTCGTTCCAATAGACGTTACCTCCGTCGCCCTGGTCGAAATAAATGGCTGGCAGGCAGGTGCTGTCCCTGAGGAATTCGGCATAACTTATCTGCTGGATGCCGGCCGATTCCCCTTCGCACAACTGTTCGTTATAAAGGATGCGGAAGCGGTCGCCCTTTTGCAGGCCGAAGAAATCCACGGTCCAGGCATAGATATCGGCTATCTCGGCAATCAGTTCGATGGGCGCACCTGCGGTGGTCATGTCGTTCCACAGCGACGAGGTAATGGTGACATCGGCCGATTTTTCCACTATTTCCACCGGCTTCCGGTACTTCCAGACGGAAAGGGAATCCTGACAGCGGAAGACGGTTTGCACCAGACGGCTGTTGTCGTACACCAGGTAATGTAGGACGGTAGAATCCTTGTAATAGGCGCTCCAGGTATTCCCGGCGCGCATTTTCCGTACATCGAACACGGTATCGCAGGCCTGCACCAGCGCCAGCGCCCGCTCCCGGGGAAGGCCCAGCCGATTCACCCAACCCACGAAATTATCGCCGTTGGCTATCTTCCCGCGGACCACCCGGAAAGAGTCCGTGCAGAAGCCCAGCGGATACACGGTATCTTTCTGCGGCTCAGGTTCCACAACGGTCTCCTGCCTCCTGTTTTGGGCACAGGAGAACACTATCAGGATGGAAAGCAGGAGAAGGATCCGTCGTTTCATTTCCCTTTACGAAAAAAGCCCGGCCACTGCAGCCGGGCTTTGAAAATAGCAACAGCTTAGTAAGTTACAACGGGTTCCAGTTCCTTGGCAAGGTCGAC
>CAMYWP010000041.1 GCA_947302825.1 uncultured Bacteroidales bacterium | reverse complement strand
AAAGATACGCCAGGATTCTATTTCTCTTTCTCGCGAACTCCAAGAACTATACGAGTGTCAGGAGAAACTTGCCATATATTCTGAGAGGCTGACTGAGTACAAGCGTCAAGCAGAAAGATTCCCCCCAAAAAAGTTCCCTAAAAAGAAATGGACTGCTGATATACTGGAAAAGTACTTCATGCTTACCAGCCGTGAGATGGAACGTAAGCATACCCTTTCCTGGTGGACACGTTTTAGGCTACGTTATCATCGTCTACCTATTACTGAAGATGCACCTGATGTGATACAATACATTCTCATTACGACCAAGATTAATGCTCTTGAACAACGGTGTAAAAAGTATAGTGAATTTGTAAAAGGTACAGATGATAAGAATAAGCAATTGAGGGAGATTTCTATGCTCCTCCTGAAGGACTACCTATATAGGAGGTATAACACTCAAAAAGAACGTAAGTTCTTCACTATTGATGAAATATCTCTAAAGACTCGTGATTTTTTACAAGAGTATCCCGTTGTTCTTAGCACGACATTTTCTGCTACATCCAATATCAGCCAAGCATATAAGTTTGATTACTTGATAATGGATGAGGCTTCTCAGGTGGACATAGCTGCTGGTGCTTTAGCGCTTAGTTGTGCAAGAAATGCTGTTATCGTTGGCGATTTAAAACAGCTGCCCAACGTGGTCGACACTCGTACAGAGGAAATTGTGAGCTCTATCTTTGCAAAATACGGTATTGCTGAGGCATACCGATACTCCACAAATAGTTTCCTGTCTTCTCTCTGCACGTTATATCCTCAGATACCCCAGACGCTCTTGCGGGAACACTATCGGTGCGACCCTCTCATCATTGGATTTTGTAGCAAGCAGTTTTACAATGGCGAGCTTATCGCCATGAAGAAGAGCGAAGCGGAGTTCGCACCAATCCGTGTGGTCAGGACAGTGAAGGGCAACCATGCTAGAGGCGCTGTCAATATCCGCCAGGTGGAAACCATCATGCAGGAGATTTTGCCTGCGCTGGAGGAACAGTTTACGGACATTGGTATCATTGCTCCGTATAACAAGCAAGTAGATGCTTTGCACGCGGCGTTAGAGGCAACAGGGCGTAATTATGTGGCTGCTACCGTTCATAAGTTCCAGGGTCGTGAGGATGACGCTATTGTCCTGTCGACTGTAGATAATCAGGTGCAAGAATTCACGGATGATCCTCATCTGCTGAACGTGGCCGTGTCCAGAGCGAAGAAGCAGTTTACACTGGTGGTTTCTGCAGACGAGCAGCCGGATTCGAATATTCGAGATTTGATTGACTACATCGAGTATTATCAAGGAAAAAGTGAGCAAAGCGAGATTTCTTCTATCTTTGATCTTCTCTATGAGGACTATACGCAAGAACTCCTCAACTTTTACAAAACGCATAAGAGGGTCTCTGACTATGATTCAGAGAATCTGACCTATTGGGCTATCTCCGACACCATTAAAGAGAAAGGATTCAATCATCTAGGAATCTTAATGCACTATCCGCTCCGACACTTGGTGACGGCGGCTTCTAACCTTACGCCAGAGCAACGAGCATATGCCTCACATTCATGGACTCACGTCGATTTCTTGGTTTATGATACCGTTTCACACAAAGGAAAATTAGCCATAGAAGTGGATGGGGCTCAATACCACAAGACTGGGTCTAACCAGTTTTATCGAGACTTGATGAAGGATTTAGTCCTTGCTGCCATCGGTCTTCCATTACTCCGTTTAAGCACTGCGGGCTCTCAAGAAAAGGAAAAAATTACATCGGCATTAACACGAAGCATTGAATAGCATGCCCACCAAATACCCCGTCATAACCCTCTGCGGCAGCACGCGCTTTAAGGAGCAGTTCCTGGAGGCGCAGAAACGCCTCACTCTCGAAGGAAACATCGTCATCAGCGTTGGCCTGTTCGGCCACAGCGGAGACAGTGAGGTTTGGACCGAAGGCACCAAGGAGATGCTGGACGACATGCATAAGCGCAAGATTGATCTGGCCGATGAGATCTTCGTTATCAATGTAGGCGGTTATATCGGCCAGAGTACCCGTAGCGAAATCGAGTACGCCAAGGCGCACGGCAAAAAGGTCCGCTACCTGGAGGACGTAAAATGATTCGTTGCCCCATGGAACAATACTATCGACATTTCCGCAATGGCCAGATATATCGGCTCTTATGTTTGGCTACTATCGAGGCGACTGGAGAAGAGGCGGTAGTGTATCAGGCCATGTACGGCGAACGTAAAATATGGATTCGGCCGAAGGCAAACTTCTTTGAAGAAGTGATGCACGATGGCAAAATGGTTCCCCGATTCACACCGTTCACAATAGATTAAGTCCATTCCCCCTCAAATAATAATAACGATCTTAGTCAAGATATCATGCTGTTTCGTGACTAAGATCGTTCAGTTTGTCAATCTTAGTTGGTTTTTAGGGGACAAAACAAACTTAGATCGTACGGATATGCGGGAGGGAGATAGGGTGCCAGGGGGCTTGTGCACCCTCGCACTAGGGCAGGGGGAGGGGCCCGCCGGATACGAGTTCTTTTTTGAGGCCGTAGGCCGATAAAAAGGACGCAGTGGACGGTGGGAGGGGCCGGAATGGAGCGAAGCGAAATGGAGTCCACCTGACACCCTATCTCCCTTCCCGCATACTGCGTTGCAGGTCCGCATTTTTTCTTTGACCGGCGACGGAAATCGTGCTTCTGTGCGTTCTGACGTTGCAGGTCGGCCAGTTTTTGCGGACCTGCGACACTTCGGCCCTCTCTTGCGCAGCGGTTTGGCGCAAGCGCCGCTTACCTTTGCCCAAAACAAAGGAAAGCGTTATGTTCGAAATTATCATCTCCATCGGCCTGTACATCGGTGCCATCGTTCTTCTGGTCAAGGGTGCAATCATTTATTGTGAGCATTGCCCGGAATGATCTCATCTGGGCCGATATCCCCTGCCCCACCCATCACCGAGGTGCCGGAATATGTCTGGTGCCGTCGGTACGACAAGCCGGCATTCCTGCCTGGTAGGCCCGTGCAGAAGCCAAAAGAGGAAGGCCGAAGGATTTCTCATCCCGATGCTGAAAGTGCCTTACGGGCTGCAAAACAGGCCTGCAGAGGACACCGGAACCGATGGTTCGGCCGCGGTTCCGACACCAAAGAAAAAGCCGCCTTCCTGGTCTACGAAGCCGGCAAGATCATCGAGCGGCATGTGGTAAAAAAAAGATGAAGTGTTGCATTGGAATGCTGCCCAAGTTTGTCTACCTTTGAAAGACAAATCCATAAAGAACAGAATAATGTCAAGAATAGCCATCATCACAGGTGCATCCAGCGGAATGGGGCGCAGGTTTGCGCAGACTGCGGCCAAGCATGTAGCATTCGACGAATTGTGGGTCATGGCCCGCAGGGCCGACCGTCTCGAAGCGCTTTCGCAGGAGCTGGCCGGACAGGCCGTCCGGCAAATTCCCATGGACCTCACCGACAAGGAGGCCCTGGAAAGATTCACACGCACCCTGGCCGCCGAGAATCCCGAGATCGTCCTGCTGGTGAACGCCGCCGGATTCGGCAAGTTCCAGGCGGTGGAAGACGTTCCCCGCGAGACAGTCGACAGCATGCTGGCGCTCAACTGCTCCGCCCTGATGGACATGTGCTACATCTGCCTTCCGTACATGAAAGCCGGCAGCCGGATACTCAACATCGCATCCCTCGCAGCCTTCCAGCCGGTCCCGTACATCACCGAGTACGCCGCCACCAAGTCGTTCGTGCTCAGTTTCAGCCGTGGCCTCTGGAAAGAACTGAGGCCGAAGGGGATTACAGTCACGGCCCTCTGCCCTTACTGGACAAAGACAGAATTCTTTGACGTGGCCTACACCCGGACGCAGAAAGACCGCGTCACATATCTCAATACGATGTACGATCCTGTGGACGTGGTGGACCGCGGTTGGCGGGACCTCCTGAAAGGGCGCGACCTCAGCACTTTCGGCTTCATCGCCCGGATGCAGATTTTCCTGGTAACGATTCTCCCCCACCGCCTTGTGATGAAGGTCTGGTGCGGACAGCAGAGAAAAATGTCGATTGAAAAACGATGGAGCATCCTATTTCCTGATGAATAGGCACTCTATCTCACAAGAAATTTCTGATACCTTGTAATCTCTTTTTCCAGGGCGGCTTCATTCAGTTGGCAGTCTGTGTGGAAGACTTCTGAGCAGAGTTTGCCGCCGGCGGCGGACCAGTTGCCCACCACTTCTCCGTCTTGAAGGAGGACTGGCCAGAAGATGCCGTTGCCGCTATGGGCGCGGTGCATGTGGTCAGGGTGGACAGAAACGTGACGGCTCTTGTATGCAATCAGATATTCGTCGTACGGAGGCAGGAGCGTGACCGTTCCGCTGCGGAATCCGCGCGTATGGCTATCCTGGTGGCGGAAGAAACTGAGCTTTTTCCAGCGATCCTCGATGAGCTCGCTTCGGATAGCATTTAATCCATTCTTGCAGTCGCTGATATTCAGACCGCTCCACCAGCCAAAGTCTTCCAGGGTGGCAGGGCCGTGGCTACGGAAATAGGTCCTCGCCAGCTTGGCCAAAGCCTCCTCCTTGGAGACAGGCGCCGCCTTCGGAAGTTTATCGGCCGCCAGTGCATAAGTGGGCTTCTGCGGGTGCAAATCCCCGCTGCATAGAAGGCCGGAATACTCGGCCAGACGGATGTGATAGGAAAGCCGATGCTCCTCCATCACAATCCCTCTGTCTTTCAGGGCCGATGCAAAATCAGCCTTCAGGACACTTCGACGCTGGGAAAGATAATCCTGGAAGATCTCCTGGATGGCCTCCTGTTCGGCCTGTGGAATGCTTACGCCGTTGGAGTGCATCCAGCCGGCCATGCCACGCAGGGCATTGTCCCGACACAGTTCCAGCATCCATCCCCAATCTTCTCCCGGCACCAGCTGCCACGTGGTACGAAACAGGTGTACCCTCACGATTCTGCCGCTGTTGTAATCCTTCTCAAACGCCTTGGCACTGGGCCGTCGGGTCCGCATCCCTACGGCCCATCGCATCATCTTGTACTCCTGCGCCTGCATGGCACCCATCCACGCCACCACATCATAAGGTGTAGTGAACTGAGGGCAAATCAATTGCTGGTTCAGCAGTCTGGCCGATACAGGATTCATAGATGCAAAGATACGCCATTGATTTCGGACCGCAAAGAAATATTTGCTAACTTTGTGAGTTGAAAATACGATAGATATGTTATCCTACGAAACCATTGACCTGAACGATTATACCCATTCCGGAGAGGGCGGGACGGCCATCTCTTATAAGCACAAGACGAAGAATACCCTGGCCAAGCTCTACAATCCGGGCTTTGAGGCCGACAGGGCCGTGGGGGAATTCCTGACCGCCCGCACTGTGTTCGAGATGGGCATCCCCACGCCGGAGCCTATCAGACTGGTCACCGACGGGGAACGCTTTGGTGCCGAATATGCCTTCATCCCCGGCAAGCGTTCCTTCACCCGCATCATCTCGGAAGAGCCCGATCGCCTGGAAGAAATCTCCCTGGCATTCGCCCGTTATACCCGCGAGCTCCACAGCACTAAGGCCGATCCCCGGCTCCGTTCCTACAAACAGGTTCTGCAGGATTTCTATAAAGAAAAGGATTTGGTCCCGGCCGATTATAAAGAGCGCGCGCTAAGATTCCTGGAGCAGATTCCGGATGCTCCCACCTGCCTGCACGGAGACCTCCAGATCGGCAATATCATCACCGACGGCCAAAGGACGTTATGGATCGATGTGGGCGAGTTCAGCCACGGCCTTCCGGAGTGGGACAATAGCGTGCTCTGGACCATTTGCCACAACATGGATAAGAACAGGGCCAATTTCCTCTTCCATCTGGAGCCCGAAACCCTTACGAAGCACTGGGATATCTTCCTGCCCGCCTACCTTGGCACCACCGATCAACAGACGCTGGGGAACTATTGCAGGCGGCTGCTCCCCTTCTATGCCGTCAAAGTACCCTATGTCTTTGACATGGCATACCACACCAGGATGCCCGATATCGCCTTCCAGAAGATTACGCCCCTTCTGCCTTAAAACGGCACCACCAGCTTAACGGTGATATTCCGCCCCATGTTATAGATGCCGAGATATTTGAGCCGGCTCAGGTGCGGATAGTAAGCAGCATTAGTGAGATTGGAACCCACCAGATACAAGGACAGGCGCGTCTTGCCCTTGATCACTAGATCCGTACCGGCCGATGCCCCCAGCAGACAGTATGCGGGCGTGGCGGTTTCAGTGCCACCGGCTGCGTAGAAATGGTTCTGGGCCATGTTCCAGTCTACATTCATTGCTACGAACGCATTGTTGAAGAGCTGCCCGTCGTGGGTAATTTCCCACTTGATTTCGGAGAAGAGGCGCGGAGCCGGAATGAGCGGAAGGTCATCGCCGCCTTTTTCGCGGGCATACACACAGGAGAAGGCACTGCTGATGTGCAGCTGATGGATGGGGTGGACATCTACTCCCAGTTCCCCACCGCCCAGATGGGCCAGGCCGCTTCTGAAAGCATATACCGGCAGACCTTCATCAGAGTACTCTCCGTTCCTGGCGGCGAAGATATAATTGTCAATCCGGCTCACAAAGGCCGATGCCTGTACAGAGACATATCGGGAAGTGAAATCCAGGCCTAAGTCGCCCTGCAGGCTGTATTCCGGCTTCAAGTCCTTGTTGCCCACCTCAAAACGGAAAGTGCCCTCATGCTCACCATTGGAGCCCAGTTCGGCCAGGTTGGGCGCACGGAAACCCCGCGCCAGATTGGCCCTGAGGGTGAAGTGATCGCCCAGGGGCCTTACGGCTCCCAGACTGGCGCTGATACCCGAAAAACGCCTTCTGAAGTCCTCAAAACGGCCTTGCCGGGCCTCGCTATGCAGCCAGCGGATATCGGCCCTTAGACCGCCTGAAAGCGTCCATTCTCCCAGGGTTTTGGTGGCGGTGGCGAAGAGTCCGGCATCGAAGAGCCCATAGGCCGGAATCAAGAATTCATCGCCCAGGTTATCGCTTTTTTGAAACATGCCGGCCAGGCCCACGGCCGTTTTCCAGTCGTGATTCCAGTTTCCCTGCCAGCGGACATCGTAGTTCACGGTATTGAGCCGGAAGTCCAGTCCCGCTTCCCGTTCGGATTCTTCGTACTCCTGCCGGCGGTTCTGCTGCCAGCCCAGGATTACTTTCAGATTCCCGCTCCCCACGTGGAAGGTATTGTCAGATACCACTTTGTAGTGGCGCACGTGCTGGAAAGGCAAAGCCGGCGTATAACCGAAATTCTCGCCCTCCCCTTCTATCATGCCCGGATGCAGGTGGAAGTAACTGAAACGAAGCCGGGTGTAGCCCCAGGAGCCGTTTCGGCCCAACATGGCCGATCCAGCCCGCTCCCTGTAGCCGGAATTGGATACCGGTCCGTTGACGGGATTGGAATAGGCGCGGGCATATTTGTCTGAGAAGCGACCGTTCCAAATCCAGCCGCTATGGTTGCCGTCGGCGGCAAGGGAATAGGCCAGCAGACCGTTATTGGTCTGATACTGGCCGGAAAAACTACCGCCTACCTCTCCGGGTGCGCGAACCGGTTCCGGATGGAAGATGAGGATTCCAGCCAGGGCATCGGAGCCATACATAAGGGAGGCCGGGCCTTTCAGAATCTCTACGGAGTGCACGCAGGCACCATCCACCTCGATTCCGTGTTCATCGCCCCACTGCTGTCCCTCCTGGCGGATGCCATCATTCACCACCACTACGCGATTGTAACCCATACCGCGGATCACCGGCTTGGAAATACCGCCGCCGGTGGTGATTTCACTCACGCCGGGTTCGGCCGCTATGGCGTGCATACTGTTGCCTGCCGCCCTCGCGGCCAGATCGGCCGGACGGATCACGGATACCGGGGCCGGCATTTCCCTCATTTTGGCATCACCGGCCAAACCGGTAACTACTATTTCTTTGAGTTCCAGGTGTTTAAAAAAGAGGTCGGTAGAATCCGGGGTGTTTTCCTGCGCCGCTGCCGTCACTCCTGCGAGTAGCAATAGAACCGCTATACTTCTTCTAATGGACATGCCTTTTCTCTTACAAAAAAATGGCTAATTAATACGTATGAACAGAAATACCGCGCGCCGATGGCAGATAATTAATTCCCCACCAGCAAATCTGCAAACAAATGAAACTGATAATGAGTACATAGCAGGCCGATTGCCAATCCTTGGGACTGGCCTTGCGAAGATGCAGATAGACCAGATAGCACAGCCAGGTGGCCGCCGCCCAGGTTTCCTTGGGGTCCCAGGTCCAGTAGGTGCCCCAGGCTTCCTTGGCCCAGAGGGCGCCGAAAAGCATGCCGAAGGTAAGGAACGCCAGGCCCACATAGACCAGATTATCGGTGATCAGAATTTCCTTTACCGTAGTTTTCTCTTTGCGGATGAGCATGTATAAAGCCATCACCGTGGCCGCTCCCAGCAGCGCATAGGAGAACATATACACAATCACGTGCGGGGCGAACCAGGGGCTCTGCAGGGCTGGCATCAGGTTCTTGGAATGGATTTCCGGCTTGAGGAGATTCACGCAGATAAACACAATGGAAAGCAGCGTGCTGAAGCTGAGAATCCATTTATAGTGCCAACGACTGTACACGATGATACCGGCTACCGGCACGAAGAAAGAATACCACAGACGGGTTTCGCCCATAGTCCTTAGCGGCGGCCTTTCCATGGAAATCCACATACCCAGGATGAAGGCGAAGAAGATGGCAATCCCGGCCAGCGTGCACATAAACGCTCCGGTCTTGCGATCTTTCCAGGCAAATAAAGCACCCGCCACCCAAAAAGAGACGGCGCTGAGCGCGAACCAGATGAAAGAATCCCAACTCATACTTTTACAGGTTTAGGGGCCATAAACAACATCAGGCACACAGCACCCAAAAGCATCATGAAGATACCCAGATAAACCCAGGTGATCCAAGGGTCGCGTACCAGCTCGAACACGCTATAAGGGCTATCGGCCCCTAATCTAACGTCGTAGGAATACTGGTAAATCTTCCAACCGTTCACTTTCAGGGGCTTGTTCACTTCCACCGTTGCACGGATGTCCTTGCCGTCTTCCGTGTACACGGAGATGTCCGAGGCAAAACGCTTGGGCGTATTGTCCGGATAGGTTTCCATGATAAAGTTGTGCAGTTCGATGGCCAGTCCGGGTTCGTGCATCATCCTGTTTTCATCAAATGCCCGCCACTCCGGTTCTCCTTTATATGCCGTGAGCTCGAGGGTCTGGGTATCGGCATTGCCCAGCGTGGCCGATACAATGGCAATCACAACGCCCAGATGGTTCAGCAAGAAGGGGATCTCGCGCACTTTCCAGCGCAGAAAATGATTGAGCGCCGCCAGGGCCGATATGATCATCATCCAGGTCCAGATGATGGCAAAGGGCCAGAATTGCAGCATCTGGCTAAGCCAGCGCACGCCGCCCCCCTGCACCTGCGGAAGCAGGCCCATCAGGATGGTAAGCAAGGCTGCATAGGCCAGGCAAGGTACCGCCGCTCCCGAATGCATCATCCATTCAATCACATAGCACTTCTGACGCAGGGCATATGCGCCGCCGATAAGCACCAGTAGGAGCAAAAGGACCAGCAGGTTCATGGGCCAGGCAAAGAAGCTCCAGTCCACGGGCCCCACCGTCACTTGCAAAAGGAGACCAAGCAGGATAAGCCCGCCTCCTATCAGGAAGCCCTCCTTAATATGCCAGGGTTTTTTCCACATAATTCTATAGCATTTTGTTAAGTAAGTTTTCCGATACATCGCCCACCGCCTGGCGCACTTTCTCTTTCACAAATGCGAGGGATTCCTCCGGCGTAAGGGCCGATTGCATAGTCCGCGGCTTGAATCCCGGGAAGGGGAAATCCAGGTCTTCAAACAGGGCCTCCGGGCTGCAGAAACTGCTCCGCTGCCAACCGTTGTAATGGAGGTCGACACCCCTGTAAACGCGCAGGATATCGCCAATCACCACCCGGGTCTGCATCTGGAGCCGGGCCATCAGGGCATCGGCCTGTCCTTTCTTGATACCCAGGAGTTTACGCACTTCCGGGATGGTGATGCTTCCCTGCTCCTGCATGGCGTCCAGGATCACCTGCTGCTCCTTAGTGGGACTATATTTGGGCAAGGAGCGTCGCCAGTTCATGAGCTCCCGGTACACTTCCACGGTGGCAAAGGCCGCCTTGCCGCCCCAGAGGAATTTCCCGTAGGCTATGTCGCCGCTTTGCACGCACTCAATCTTCCAGTCCCAGGGACCTAGGAAGTCGTCGTGGAACCAGCAGTCGGCCGGCGTATGTTCCTCAATGGAAAAGCCCGCGATGGGATTCTCAAAGAACGGGATGATCCCATAGGTGCAGATGAGACTGTGCATATGCTCCCAGCTGTTGACCAGCGGGGGCAGGACGGTGATGCTTTTCTGGCCGATGGACATGATACTAAACGTTTTCTTCGGCCCACATACGCTCGAAAATGGCCCTCAGGGCCGTTTCGTCGGCGATGATTTGCCGGAGTGCTTCCAACTGGACGGCATTGGAAGACTCGGGAATCCAGAGTTTCAGATAGCCGCCGTAATAGTATTTCTCGTGTAGATGTTCCACCGTACGCTGCCAGTATCCTTCCTTATCCATTTCGGGATAATGGTCAATGCCGAACTGGATGGTGCGGCGGATAATCTTTTCCGGGATGATGAGCCGATCGGCCTCCGCCACGATGCGGCCGTAAATGGTCCTGGGTTCATGGTCCGAAGAAGCGCGATGATCTTCGGCCGCCTGGGCTATGGTTTCCACCTGTTCAGGAGTGAACCACTGCTGCAGGGCTTGCATTTCCCGGATGATGCGTCCGCTTTCCAGGTGATGGGTTTTCCGGTCCACCGAAAGCCCTAAATCGTGGCACGCAGCGGCGGCATACAGCATATTCCGATCCACAGGATAATAGGCCGCCAGGTCCAGCGCACGGCTCACCACGGCACGGGCATGGTCCTGTTGATGTGCCTTATCAAAGGCATCGTATTGCGGAATCACCTCCGTCTCCAGGAACTGGGCCAGCGAAGCATCTACGTCTAATAGGCGGGCCGATAAAAGCGGAAGCAAGCCTTCATCGGCCGGCAGCCAGCGAACATCGTGCAGGGAGGCATAATCCAGCCAGCGGGCGGCTTCGTGCTCGTTCAGATGCAAGGCATCGGTTTTAAGGGAACATTCGAAGCAGTGCAGGATCAGGTGGAACTTGGGATAGTCCCACTCCACGGTTTGCAGGAAACGGTCCACGTGAATCTCCGTGTCCAGTTCTTCGCGGATTTCGCGCACCAGTGCCTGTTCCGGGGTCTCGCCGGCTTCCACCTTTCCGCCGGGCCATTCCCAGAAATCTTTCCATTCGCCGTAACCCCGCTGGGTGGCAAATAATTGACCTCCCTTGCGGATGATGGCCGCCACTACTTCTATGTCGGGATATCCTGTCATATTTATGACAAAGTTAAGGATTCTTTGTATTTTTGCACTATAAGTTTACCCATATGAAGGAAAAGATTGCTATTCCCGGTCCTAACGGAACCCTTAACGCGCTGTTGCAGCTACCCGCTGCCGGCTATGCCGGTCCGGTGACCATCCTCATGCATGGATTCATGGCCAACCTGAAAATGAATCCCATCAAATCCATCGCGGCCGCCTTGGAGAAGGAAGGGGTGGCCACCCTTCGCTTCGATTTCAACGGCCACGGCAAGTCCGGGGGCCGTTTCCAGGACATGACCGTGGGAAAGGAACTCTCCGATGCCCGGGCGGTCCTGGACTACGTAAAAAAACGTTTTCCGGGACAGAAAACAGCCTTGCTGGGCCACTCCCAGGGCGGAGTGGTGGCCGGCATGACAGCCGGGGAGTTCAAGGAAGACGTGGCTGCCCTGGTGCAGCTCTCTCCCGCTGCGGTATTGAAAGACGAGCGCGGTGCCGCTTTTCATCGCCCGGGACCGG
>CAMYWP010000040.1 GCA_947302825.1 uncultured Bacteroidales bacterium | reverse complement strand
ACCCTCACTGACAGAGCCAGAATCTGTAGTGCTACCATTACACCATATCTCAATGAGTCCCGCAAAACGGGACTGCAAATGTACGACTTTTTTTGAAATCTGCAAGGAATAAAGTGAAAAAAGTGCAGGACTTGCAAAAGCCGCATTTTTCCATTATATTTGTTGACTAAGATATAGTACGGATATGTCGGAGAAACATTATCAGTTGGATGCCCATTGTCAGGCCATTCTGGACGAATACCGGGAGCATTTGCCCCTGTTTGAGCCTGCGGCGGAGAAAATCGTCGCCAAGCTCAAAAAGGTGTTCAATCAGGCCGGGCTCATTGTGGCTTCCATCGAATCCCGGGTCAAGACGGAGAAGTCTCTCACCGGCAAGCTGGAGCTCAAAGGTTCCAAGTACGCCAGCCTGGACGACATAACGGACATAGTGGGCGTCCGCGTGATTACTTTCTACATGGACGACGTAGACAAAGTGGCGTCGGCCGTAGACCGTCTCTTCCAGATTGACTGGGAGAATTCCGTGGACAAGCGCAAGGCGCACGGGATCGACAGTTTCGGCTACATGTCACTGCACTACATCTGCCGAATGAAGGGCTTCCCTTACCGTTTCGAGGTTCAGATGCGCACCGTGCTGCAGCACGCCTGGGCCAATATGAACCACGACACCGGCTACAAATCCGGCGTGGAGGTGCCTTGGGAATACCTGCGCAACCTGAACCGCCTGGCCGGTATGCTGGAACTGGCCGATGAACAGTTCTCCCGTATCCGCAACGAACTCACGGACTACCGCCGCCGCGTACAGGCCCTGGTGGCCTCCGGCAACCTGGCCGAAGTCCCGCTGGATGTAGATACTTTCCGCAGTTACCTTTCCCTGGAACCTTTCAGCAACCTGAACAAGCGCATCGCCGCCGTGAACCAGGCCGAGATCCAGGAAGTGAACCTCTTGAACTACCTTTCCGTTTTTCGTTTCCTGGGTTGCCAGACCCTGGGCGATATAGACCAGCTGATCAAGGACAATTCCGAGGCAGCCTACCAGATAGCCTGCTATCAGATTGGTCTCACGGACCTGGATATCATTTCTTCCTCCCTGGGCCCGCAGGACCTCTGCATCGCCCATATGCTGCGCTCGGGCAAAGGCAAGGAGGGACTGAAAAAGTTGCTGGACGAAATCAACGGAGAATCGGGGTACAACGAATCCATGGCCGAACTCCTGATGGAGGAAGTCCAGGATTTACCATTCATCAAAATGTCAGATAACAATGGCTAATGCCCCCCTTAATACTGAATTGCTGGATCGCGCCATCCTGTTCGCGGTAAAGGCCCATGCGGGTACGGAACGTCGCGGGAAGGGCTTCCCGTACATTGTCCATCCCATGGAGGCCGTGGAAATCGTGGCCACCATCACCCCCGACCAGGAACTGCTGGCCGCCGCCGCCCTGCACGATGTAGTGGAGGACACAGACATTTCGGCCGATGATCTCCGCGCCGAATTCGGCAACAGGATCGCAGACCTTGTGGTAGCCGAAAGCGATGTTTTCGTGGAGGGCGTGAGCGAGGAAGACAGCTGGCACGACCGTAAACAGGCTGCCATCGACCGCCTGGCCGCCGCCCCGCATGACGCCAAGATCGTGGCCATGGGGGACAAGCTGTCCAACATGCGCGCCATTGCCAGGGATTATGCCGAAAAAGGCGATAAGCTTTGGAATATTTTCCACGTCAAGGATCCCAAGGAGCACGAGTGGCACTACCGGGGCCTGGCTGCTTCCCTGAGTGAGCTCAGCGACACTTTCGCCTATCGGGAATTTGTTACTTTAATTGACCGGGTATTTGCCCATTGACGTCTATGGATGCTATCAGAATCAACCTGGACGATTACATCCTTTCCGGAGGAGGAGCCAACGGGGAGAGCTACAACCATCGCACGGATTCCGATGTGATGATGAAGCTCTACAATCCGGGAAAGATCCAACAGCCTCTGGACGAAATGCTCATGGCCCGCAAGGTCTTTGCGCAGGGCATCCCTTCGCCGGAGCCGGGAGAATTTGTGACGGACGGCGTGCGTTATGTCATCCGCTTCCGCCGCTTTCACGGCATAAAGTTCTCATACCGGGCTACGGCCGACGAGCCGGAGAAAGTGGCCTATTTTGCCGGCCGATTTGCAAAGATGTGCCTGGACCTGCATCAGATCCACGTGGATACCACGCAGTTTGAGAACGTGAAGGACCGCTATTATCGGCTATTGGCCGAAAATCCCTTCTTTACATCGGCCCAAAAGGATGCTATCACCCGCTTCATCGCCGATGCTCCGGAAAGCGACACCGCCATTCACGGAGACCTGCAGTATTCCAACGCCATTTTTGTAGATGACAAGGATTACTTCATAGACCTGGGCGACTTCTGCTACGGCTATCATCTATTCGATGTGGGTATGGTGTACCTGTGCTGCTGCGTGAGTGATGAAGCTTTTATCCAGGAAGTGTTCCACATGCCCAAGAGCCTCTCCACTAAGTTCTGGCAGTGTTTTGCGCCGGTCTATTTTGGCACGGACCGGCCGCTGAAGGAGATTGAAGAGGAAGTGATGCCCTATGCCGGGCTCAAGACCCTCATTGTGGAACGCGACACCAAATGCCCCATGCCGGAAATGCGTGCCTGCCTTAAAGGAATCATCTGATGGCCAAGAAACGAGACATAGATCATTTTACAGGTGCTGCTGCCAAGCGGGGCCTGCTCATTATTATTGTGGCTGTCCTAACGTTGGAAACCACGTCCCTTCTGCAGTATTTTTCCTCGGAGAAGATTCTTCGGGATGAAGCCGGCAGAAGGGCCGAGGGCCAGCTGGAAGCCACGGAGCTCCATATCCTGAACGTCATGAGCCAGGTGGAGACGGCTGTTAACAACAGCGTCTGGAGCGTAGAGCAGCAGCTGAACCGCCCCGACAGCCTGGCGGCCGTGACCGTGCGCCTGGTCCAGAATAATCCGGTCATCTGCGGCTCCACCGTAGCGCTGGTGAACCAGGAGCTGGCGCCTTATTCCTACGATGCAGGCGGAGAAATACTTTCGTCCACCCTGGCCACGGCCGAATATGACTACCCGCATCAGGAGTGGTTCGTGAAACCGATGGAGTTGGACGGTCCCTATTGGTCGGAGCCGTATTTCGACGAAGGTGGCGGCAACATGCTCATGACCACCTATTCCATTCCCGTGAGGGATAAGAAAGGCCGGGTGGCCGCCGTTTTTACGGCCGATGTCTCCCTGGACTGGCTCACGGAGCTGGTGGGTAGCGTGAAAGTGTATCCCACGGCCTTCAGTATGCTGATCAGCCGCACGGGCCAGATCATGGTGTGTCCGGTGGAGACCCTGGTGATGAAGAAAAACATCCAGGAACTGGCGGCCAGCATGGAAGATTCCACCACCTTCCAGTCCATGAACCGTTCGCTGCTATCCGGTGAGTCAGGAAATACCACCTTCCGTTACCAAGGAAAGATGCACTATATGTTCTTCGATTCCGTGGAACGGACCGGATGGGCCATGACCATCTCCATTCCGGAAGATGAAATCTTCGGCAACATCAAGCGGCTGGGATTCCTTATCATCATCCTGCAGATTATCGGTGTCACCATGATCATCTTCATCCTGTATTACACCATCAAACAGGAGAAGGATTTGCGCCTGAGCGAACAAGGCAAGCACCGTATCGAAGGGGAACTCCATGTGGCCCGCGGTATCCAGATGTCCATGATTCCCAAGATTTTCCCGCCTTATCCGGAACGCGGCGATGTGGATATGTTCGCCAGCGTGCTTCCCGCAAAGGAGGTGGGCGGCGATCTCTACGATTTTTATATCCGGGAAAATAAACTCTTCTTCTGCATCGGCGACGTTAGCGGCAAGGGCGTGCCCGCCTCCCTGGTGATGGCGGTGACCCGCAGCCTCTTCCGCACCGTATCGGCCCATGAAAAGAGCCCGCAGCGCATTGTCTCCACCATCAACGCCAGTATGTCGGACATGAACGAGACCAATATGTTCGTGACGCTCTTCTGCGGCGTGCTGGACCTTGAAAACGGCCACTTGCGCTATTGCAACGCCGGTCATAATGCCCCGGTGCTGGTGCAGGAAGGAGGCAAGCGGGAACTGCCGGTGGTGCCCAACCTGCCGCTGGGCGTGCTGGCCGATATGTCCTTTACTGAACAGGAGACAGACCTTACCTGCGGTACCGGTCTGTTCCTGTACACGGACGGCCTGAACGAGGCAGAGAACGCTTTCCATCAGCTCTTCGGCGAAGAGCGCATGATGGCCGCCCTGCAGCCGGGCCTGGAATCCAGAAAACAGATAGCCGCCATGACGGATGCCGTCCACGCTTTCGTGTCCGGCGCCGAGCAGAGCGACGACCTTACCATGTTATACATTCGTTTTATGAACAGTCAGATTACGGAAGAAACTGAGCGGCACCTGATCCTGCACAACGACATCCAGCAGATTCCTCAGCTGGCCGAGTTCGTGGAGGCAGTAGCCGATATCGCCAAGCTGGATGTGGGCCTGGCGATGAGCCTGAACCTGGCACTGGAAGAAGCCGTTTCCAACGTCATCATGTACGCCTATCCGCCGGGCTCCGACGGACTGGTGGACGTGGAAGCCATTATCCGCAAGAATGAATTGAGATTCATCCTCTCAGACAGTGGCGTGGCCTTCGATCCCACGGCGGCTCCGGATGCCGACATTACCCTGGACGTGAGCGAAAGGCCCATCGGCGGCCTGGGCATATTCCTTGTTAGGAATATTATGGACGAGGTGTCCTATACCCGCTCCGATGATGGAAAGAATATACTAACGATGATAAAAAAACTAGCATAAACCATGGAAGTAAAAATCACTGAAAAAGACAATGTGATGACCGCTCAGCTGATCGGTCGTCTGGACACGGCTGTTTCCCAGGAAGTGGCCACCGCCCTGCAACCCGTTATTGATCAGGCCAACAAGACCATCGTTCTGGACTGCAAGGAGCTCTCCTACATCAGCAGCTCCGGCCTCCGTATCTTCCTCACCATCCGGAAAGCGGCCGCCGGCAAGGGCGGCAAGGTGATTGTCCGTGACATCAACAACGAAATCCGTCAGGTGTTCATGATGACAGGTTTCCTGAACCTGTTCGAGATTCAGGAGAGCTAAGTCATGGAGGAGAAGAAGCCTGTTTCGCTCCCGGAGAACGCTCATCGGGAGCTGGCGGCGGGCGAACAGTATGAACCCCTCCTGTCTCCTGCAGGAAAGTATGCCGAGGCCACGCCGTATTCGGTGGGCGTCGGCATATTGATGGTTATCCTGTTCAGTGCGGCCGCAGCTTATCTGGGCCTCAAGGTGGGCCAGGTGTTCGAGGCCGCTATCCCTATCGCCATCATCGCCGTGGGTCTCACGGGCGCCCTGGGTCTCAAACAGGGCCTTCCCCAGAATGTGATTATCCAGAGTATCGGCGGCTGCAGCGGTGCTGTGGTGGCTGGTGCCATCTTTACCTTACCGGCCATCTATATCTTGGGCGTAGAAGTCCAGTTCTGGCAAATGGTCCTGAGCTCCCTGCTGGGCGGCGTGCTGGGCATCCTCTTCCTGATTCCGTTCCGCAAGTACTTCGTGAAGGAAATGCACGGGAAGTATCCGTTCCCGGAGGCCACGGCTACTACGCAGGTGCTCATCAGCGGCGAAGGCGGCGGTTCCAGCGCCAAGACGCTCATCGGCGCCGGCCTCATCGGCGGCCTGTACGACTTCGCCATAGCCACCTTCGGCACCTGGGCCGAAACCATCTCCACCACGGTGATGGGCTGGGGTGCAGTGGTGGCCGATAAAGCCAAGCTGGTGCTCAAGATGAACACCGGTGCAGCCGTGCTGGGTCTGGGCTATATCATCGGCCTTAAATATTCCTTCATCATCTGCTGCGGTTCGCTGCTGGTATGGCTGGTGATCATTCCCCTGATGAATCTAATCTGGGGGGCCGATGTCATCGACCTTATGGGCACAGGCGTCACCCAGACCATTGGTCAGATGGCTCCGGAACAGATCTTCAAGGACTATGCGCGGCATATCGGTATCGGCGGTATTGCTACTGCGGGTATCATCGGCATCGTGAAGAGTTTCGGCGTTATCAAGGGCGCGGCCTCGCTGGCGGTTTCCGAGTTCAAGCGCCGGCCTGGTACTCAGGCGCAAAAACCCCTGCGAACGGAGGAGGACCTGCCTATGAAGACCATCGTCTTCGGCGTGGTTATCGCCCTGTTGTGCATCTTCGCCTTCTTCGCTTTTGGCGGCGTGGTGAACAATGTTTGGCAGGCACTCATCGGCCTGCTGGTGGTGGCTATCGTGAGCTTCCTCTTCACCACCGTGGCGGCCAATGCCATTGCCATCGTGGGTTCCAACCCGGTCAGCGGCATGACCCTCATGACCCTTATCATCGCTTCCCTCATCCTGGTGGCGGTGGGCCTGAAGGGCAATGCCGGTATGGCGGCGGCCCTGGTCATCGGCGGTGTGGTCTGTACGGCCCTTTCCGTGGCCGGCAGCTTCATCACGGACCTGAAAATCGGCTACTGGATCGGTTCTACGCCCAAAGTGCAGGAAGGTTGGAAGTTCCTGGGTGTGGCGGTATCGGCCGTCACTGTATGCGGCGTGATGCTGGTACTGAACAAGACTTACGGTTTCACCGGCGACAATGCCCTGGTGGCCCCGCAGGCCAATGCCATGGCGGCGGTGATCCAGCCCATGTTCTCCGGCGGCGGCGCTCCCTGGCTGCTGTACGGCATCGGTGCAGCTATCGCGCTGGTGCTGAACTTCTGCAAGGTTCCGGCCCTGCCGTTCGCCCTGGGTATGTTCATCCCCATCGACCTGAACCTCCCGCTGCTGGTGGGTGGCGCCATCTCCTGGTACGTATCCACCCGTTCCAAGGATGCTGCCGTTAATGCCGCACGCATGGAGAAAGGCACCCTCATCGCTTCCGGCTTCATCGCCGGCGGCGCGCTTATGGGCGTAGTGAGTGCCATCCTCAAATTCGCCAACGTAGACCTGTATATGACTAATTGGGCCGCGAACTACGGCGAAGCCATAGCCATCGTGCCCTTCCTGTGCATTATCGCCTACATGGTATATGCTTCCATGAAGGCCGATAAAAAGTAGCCGTGGAAGTAAGTTTCTGATTATCTGCACTATATAAGAAATCGATTATGCCGATCAGCATAATCGATTTCTTGTAAGTGGCTGACGGTGAGGTGGTTTACTCCACGCCGGCGAAAAGGCTGATCAGATTCAGCACCACCTGGGAGGCTTTCTCCATGCTTTCCAGGGGCAGGAATTCCATCTTGCCGTGGAAGTTGAGGCCGCCGGCGAAGATGTTGGGGCAGGGCAGACCTTTGAAGGAGAGGTTGGCGCCGTCGGTGCCGCCGCGGATGGGCTGGATCTTGGCTTTTACGCCGGCCATCTCCATGGCTTTCACCGCCTTGTCAATAATGTGGTAGTGCGGCTCCACCTGCTCACGCATGTTGTAGTACTGGTCTTTGATTACCGCCGTGGCGGTGCCTTCTCCGTACTGGGCGTTGATGTAGTCCGCGGCTTTTTGCATCATTTCCTTGCGGGCCTCGAACTTGGCACGGTCGTGGTCGCGGATGATGTAGGCGAAATCGGCCTCTTCCACGGTGCCCTTGAAGGAGATGAGGTGGAAGAATCCTTCGTAGCCTTCCGTGTGCTCCGGACGGGCCAGGGCCGGTAAGAGGGCATTGAGCTCCTGACCAATCAGGATGGCGTTTTTCATCTTGCCTTTGGCGTAGCCGGGGTGGACGTTGCGGCCCTGGATGTGGATTTTGGCGCTGGCGGCGTTGAAGTTTTCAAACTCCAGTTCACCCACTTCGCCGCCGTCCATGGTGTAGGCGAAATCGGCCCCGAAACGCGGAACGTCGAATTTCACTACACCGCGGCCGATTTCTTCGTCGGGCGTGAAGCCGATCTTCACCGGTCCGTGCTTGAATTCCGGATGCTCCACCATATACTGTACGGCGTTCATGATTTCGGCGACGCCGGCTTTGTCGTCGGCGCCCAATAGGGTAGTGCCGTCGGTGGTGATGAGCGTCTGGCCCACGTAGTGCAGCATTTCGGGGAATTCTTCCGGTTTCAGTTGCAAACCCGGGACGCCTTTGAGGTCGATGGCACCGCCATCGTAGCCTACGATAATCTGCGGCTTCACATCCTTGCCGCTGGCATCCGGAGCCGTATCCACGTGCGCGATGAAACCTACTGCAGGTACCTCCTTATCCAGGTTGGAGGGGATGGAACCCATCACGTAGCCGTATTCGTCCAGGGTGGTTTCCACGCCCAGGGCTTTCAGTTCGGCCTCCAGCATTTTGAGCAGGTCCCACTCCTTGGCGGCAGAGGGTTGGGTTTCACTTTCTTCATTGCTTTGGGTATCTACGCTCACATAGCGCAGGAATCGGTCTAAGATTTTTTCCATAATAAGAGTGTCTTGCTCTGCGAAGATATGATTATTTTCCCGGAAATTGCTCCAACAAGCTCTGGAATCGTTCGCGGATTTGCGGCAGGCACAGGTTGCCGATAGAGCCCTCATGCGTATGATGGAGCTCTCCGGAGAAGTGGAAGGTGCCGTTCTGTACGGCCTGCCCCACCTGGCGGTAAGCATCCCGGAAGGGGACGCCGGTGGCCACCAGCCGGTTCACTTCCTCTACGCAGAAGGCCTGCTGGTACAGGGGCTGTTGCATCAGGTCCGGATTGATTTCCATCCCCGGCAGGGCCAGGAGCAGGATGTCCAGACAGCTGTCCATCCGGTCGAAGAGCGGCAGATACAGCTCCTTAAGCACCTGCATGTCACGGAAATAGCCGCAGGGGAGGTTGGTGAGAATTTGGCGGATATCGGCCGGAATGCCCTGTAAGCGGTTGCAGTGGGCGCGCACCAGTTCAAATACATCGGGGTTCTTCTTCTGCGGCATAATGCTGGAGCCGGTGGTGAAGGCATCCGGTAGGTGCACGAAGCCGAAGTTCTGGCTGGAGAAGAGGCAGCAGTCGGTGGCCAGCCGGCCCAGTGTGGCAGCCAGTGAGGCGTAGGCGTTGGCCACGGCCAGTTCCGTGCGTCCCCGTCCCATCTGGGCGTAGATGGAGTTCCAGGCCAGGCTGGGGAAGTCCAGCAGCTCCGTGGTGCGCTTCCGGTTCAGGGGGGCCGATGAACCATATCCCGCCGCCGATCCCAAAGGATTGCGGCCGTTGATGTCCCAGGCGGCTTTCAGTTGCACCAGGTCGTCGCAGAGGCATTCGGCATAGGCGCCCAGCCACAGGCCGAAGGAAGAGGGCATGGCCACCTGCAGATGCGTGTAGCCGGGCATCAGGACATCTTTGAGGTCATCGGCCCGCTGCAGCAGCACATTGAACAGCTGCTGCACCTTTTCCACCGTAGTGCGGATGCGGGCGCGGGTGAAGAGCTTGAGGTCCAAAGCCACCTGGTCGTTGCGGGAACGGCCGGTATGCACCTTCTTGCCCAGCGGTCCCAGGCGTGCTTCCACCTCTGAGTGTACATCCTCTCCGTGGATTTCAAATTTACCTTCCAGGGCCTCCTGGCGCAGTTTTTCCAGGGCGGGGAGCAGCTGGGCCAGGTCTTCGGACGGCAGCAGACCTACCTCTGAGAGCATGGTGATATGGGCCATGGTTCCCTCAATGTCGTAAGGGGCCAGCAGCAAGTCCAGCTCCCGGTCTTGGCCCACGGTGAAAGCGTCTATACGCGGGTCATTGTCAAATCCTTTATCCCAGATTTTCATACTCTTAGTCCATCCAATAATTTAACATACAGGTCTGAGGCTTTGGCCAGATCGGCCACTTCTACGTATTCATCGGCGGTGTGGGAACGGTTGGAGTTGCCCGGGCCGATTTTCACGGAAGGGAAGCGGCAGAGCGCCTGGTTGGAAAGCGTGGGAGAGCCCACGGCGGGAAGGCCCAGCTGCCGTCCGCGTACCACCAGCGGATGATCTTCGGCGATGGAGGATCCGCACAGCCGGGTGGATCGCGCCACGGCCTGGCAGGGGGCTTCGGCCTGAATGAGCCCCAGCAGTTCCTCATTGGTGTACAGCCCGTTGGAGCGGACGTCCACCACAAAGGTGCATAGGTCGGGAATCACGTTGTGCTGCGTGCCGGCCTGGATTTGCGTTACGGTCATCTTCACGGGCCCCAGCAGGGGAGAGACTTTCTCAAAGCGCTTTTCCCGGAACCAGTTGATAGCCGGAAGCGCCTGGTAGATAGCGTTTACCCCATTATCCCGCGCTGCGTGGCCTGCCACGCCGGAAACCGTGCAGTCCAGCACCATCAGCCCTTTTTCGGCCACCACCATCTCCAAGGAAGTGGGTTCTCCGAACACCCCGAAAGCGATGGGCCCGCAAGCCGCCTCAATATCCGGCAGGGAAATCTCCAGTCCCTTCCGGCCGCTGGTTTCTTCTTCGGCCGATAAGGACAGGACCAGCGTGTAGGGCTGGGGCTTGCTGGTCAAACGCCGGAAAGCGTCGATGAGTGCCACCACCGAAGCCCCGTCGTCGTTGCTGCCCAGTCCGTACAGCCGGCCGTCCTCCACGCTGGGCGTAAACGGGTCCCAGGTCCATCCGGACACCGGTTTTACCGTGTCGATGTGCGCGTCCATCAGCACCACCGGCCCCTGGCCGGCGCTGCACCAGAGGTTATTCCCGCAGCGGTGAGGCGCCAGGCCGGCCTCCGTGAGCCAGGCCTCCAGGAAATCGGCCACGGCTCCTTCGTCCCGGCTGAGCGAAGGGATGGCGATGATTTGTTGCAGGAGGGAAATCATAGGGCCTCTTCCTCGTGCCGGTTGTAGTACACCCGGAGCGGGGTGGACAGGACCTTGATGAAGCCTTTCGCATCCTCGGCGGTCCAGCCCTTCTGCATTTCGCCGTATTCGCCGAACTTGGTTTTCACCAGGTCGTTGGCGCTTTCCACGCCCACGGTCTCGAACTGTTTAGGGCCGTAATTTACGATCACGGTGCCGGTCACGTTGCGCTGGCTGCTTTCCAGCATGGCCTCTATGTCGCGCATCACCGGTTCCAGATACTGGCTTTCGTGCAGGAACATACCGTACCAGGTACCCACCTGGTCTTTCCAGTACTGCTGCCACTTGGACAGGGTATATTTCTCCAGATACTTGTGGGCGGCGATGATGAGCATGGGCGCGGCGGCCTCGAAGCCCACGCGGCCCTTGATGCCGATAATGGTGTCGCCCACATGGATGTCACGGCCCAGGCCATAACCTTCCACCGAAGCCTCCAGGGCCTGGATAGCCGCCACGGGGGAGTCGAAGGTCTGACCGTCCACCGATACGATCTGGCCCTTTTCAAAGCCGATCTTCACGGTATTGTTGCCGGACTTGGTAACGGGTTTCAGATAGGCCGATTCCGGCAGTCCCTGGGCCGAATCCAGCAGTTCACCGCCGCAGATGGAAGTGCCCCAGAGCCCCACGTTATAGGAATATTTGAGCTTGGCAAAATCGGCCGGGAAACCATGGGCGTTGAGGTAATCCACCTCTTCCTGGCGGGTGAGCGCTTTGTCTCGTGTGAGGGTGATGATTTCCATTTCCGGGCACAGCACCTGGAAGGTCATGTCGAAGCGCACTTGGTCGTTGCCGGCGCCGGTGGAGCCGTGCGCAATGGCATTGGCGCCGATCTCTTTGGCGTACCGGGCGATGGCGATGGCCTGGAAGATACGCTCCGAGGAAACCGAAATGGGATAGGTTCCGCCGCGGAGGACATTGCCGAAGACCATGTATTTCAGGCTGCGTTCATAGTATTCCTGCTTCACGTCCAGGGTTACATAGGCCTTGGCGCCCAGTTTGTAGGCGTTCTGCTCATTTTTCTCCAGCTGGGCGGGGGAGAAGCCGCCGGTATCGGCACAGGCGGCGTATACTTCGTGGCCCTGGTTGGCCAGATACATGACGGTATAGGAGGTGTCCAGGCCTCCGCTATAGGCGACAACTATTTTCATAAAACAAGATGGTTTTGAATTTCAGGGAAAAGGGGAATGAGGGCTTCCATGACCTCGGCGGCGGAGCGGCCCACGGGAAGGATCAGCAGGAGGGTGTCATCTCCGGCAATGGTTCCCATGACGGGGACTTGCTCCTGATGGTCGATAAAACTGGCAATGGCGTTGGCTAGGCCGGGAAGGGTCTTAATCACACCCAGCTGTCCGGAGAACTGGACCCGCACAATGCCGGAAGACAGGTTGGTGGCCACATTCGCATGGGAGCGGGTGCGGCTCACATAGCCTTCGCCGGGCACTTTGGAGATTTTCAGGGCCTTCAGGTCCCGGGAAAGCGTGGCCTGCGTGGTGACAATCCCGGCTTCCTTCAGGTGGAGGGCCAGTTCTTCCTGGCTGAAAACAGGCTGTGCCTGCAGGATATCCAGGATGGCTTGCTGCCGATTTCTAGTATTATTTTGCATAATATGCGGATAAATCAATCATATTTGTTGAATACACCCATGTTGTTT
>CAMYWP010000039.1 GCA_947302825.1 uncultured Bacteroidales bacterium | reverse complement strand
GGTGGTGGTGAACGGGAAAAGCGTCACCGCGTTCGATTATCCGCTGAAAAAGGGCGATACCCTGGAAATCCTGCCCAAAGGCATCTCCATTGCCCGCGCCACACGCACGGACGCCCGTGAGCAAGTGGAAAAGGCAGGCGTAAAGATCTTGTTCGAGGACGAGCATTACCTGGTGGTGGACAAACCTTCCGGCATGCTAAGCGTATCCACGGCCCGCGGCAGTTCGGCCAAGAGCGGTCACAAGGAAACCACCTTGTACGCCATCCTGAACGCCTATGTGAAGGTGAACAAGCGCATGGAGCGTAAGGAAGACCTTCTGAGCGGACGGGAACCGGACCGCAGTACGGCCAAAGTGTGGATTGTGCACCGTCTGGACAAAGGCACCTCCGGCGCCGTGATTTTCGCCAAGGACGAGCGGGCAAAAGACATCCTCCAGAGCAAATGGAAGGAACTGGTGGCCGAACGCACTTATATCGCTTGGCTGGAGGGAAACGTAGAAAAAGACAGCGGTGCCGTGCAAAGCTGGCTGGTGGAGAGCCCCAAATCGCTCAAGATGTACTCCAGCCCCATAGAGGTAAAAGACGGCCAACTGGCCATTACGCACTATAAGGTGCTGCAACGAACCCGTCATTACACCCAGGCTGCCTTCTCCCTGGAAACGGGCCGGAAGAACCAGATCCGCGTCCACGCAGCCGATCTGGGCCATCCCGTAGCCGGCGACGAAAAATACGGTGCCCAGACCGATCCCATCCGTCGGCTGGCCCTGCACGCCGCCACCCTGGTGTTCCGCAACCCTTACAGTCAGAAAATGGTCCGCTGCAATTCTCCCCTCCCCGAATCCTTTGAACGATTTGTAAAATGAACGTCCCCACTGTCATAGCCCCCGAAAGCCCTAAAGCCGCCGTGGTCCTGGTCCACGGTATGGCCGAGCATAAAAAACGTTATTTCCCCTTCATGACCTGGCTCTCCGAGCAAGGTTTCGCCTGCGTTATCGCCGACCTTCGCGGACACGGCGCCGACTGCGCCAAAGAAGACCTGGGTTTCTTCGGGAAGAAAGGCGACGATCTGTTAGTGGAAGACACACGGGAACTGGTGCAGTGGACACGCGAGCAATATCCGGGCTGCAAGGTATTCCTCTTCGGTCATAGCATGGGCTCGCTCATCGTACGCTGCTTTATCAAGAAGTACGATGCCGATATCGACGGGCTGGTGGTATGCGGCAGTCCTTCCAAAAATGCGGCCGCCGGTGTGGGCAAGCTGCTGGCGGGCTGTATCGGCCTGTTCAAGGGAGAGCATTATCGGCCGGAAATGATGGAGAAAATCTCCACTGGCGCCTATAACAAGAGATTCGCCCAGGAAGGGCTGGAAAACGCCTGGCTTTCCACCAACAAGGCCAATGTGATGGCCTATAACAATGATCCTCTGTGCGGTTTCCGCTTCACGGCTAACGGCTATAAAGGGCTCATGGGACTCATGGAAGAATGCTACGACCCCGACGACTGGACCGTAGCCCGGCCCACCCTTCCGATCCACTTTATCGCCGGAGGCGATGACCCTTGCATTGCATCGGTAAAAAAATTCTCAGAGGCGGTCAGCTTCCTGCGCAAGCGCGGCTATCAGACCGTCACCAGCCAGGTGTATCCCGGCCTGCGCCACGAAATCCTGAATGAACTGGGCAAGGAAGCCATCTGGCGCGATGTAGCCTCCATCCTTCAAGCCTGGGTATGAGTGCCTTTGCCCGCACCGAACGCCTGCTGGGGGCCGATGGTCTCCAAAAACTGACCGACGCCCGTGTCATCCTCCTGGGCGTAGGCGGCGTGGGCAGCTGGTGCGCCGAGGCCCTGGTCCGCAGCGGCCTGGGACATCTCACCCTGGTGGATCCCGACAAGGTGGACGTAACCAACATCAACCGTCAGCTCCCCGCCACCACCCGTACGGTGGGACAGCCCAAAGTGGAAGTGCTGAAAGATAGACTACTGGAAATCAACCCCTTATGCGAGATTACGGCCTTACAGGCGCGCTATGAAAAAGGGGCCGATTTCGGCCTGGCGTCTTACGACTGTATCATTGACGCCATCGATTCCCTCACCGACAAAGCCAACCTGATCCTGGAGGCATCGGCCTGTCCCGGGGCCTTTTTCTCCTCCATGGGTGCCGCCTGCAAGATGGATCCCACCAAGGTGCGCGTGGCCGAATTCTTCCAGGTACGTGGCTGTCCGCTAGGTGCGGCGCTGCGTAAACGGTTAAGAAAAAACGGCACGCTGCCCGCGAAGCCGTTCCTGTGCGTTTATGACGAAGAAGTGCTGCCCAATCTGGGACCCGAACAGGACCCCGGCCCGGGAAAAGCCATAGCCAACGGGACCCTGGCGCCCATCACGGGAATCTTCGGCTTTACGCTGGCCGGACTGGTCATTCAGCACATTGTGGGCAAATCCCTTTAAGCAGATAACTGGATTCCTCTACCTGATACCCCTCCGGTGCCTGCACCGGCGGAATGGGCGTCCCTTCCAGACAATAGGTATTGTGGCACTTCACACAATAGAAGTGAACGTGGAGATCGTCGTCGTGGTCGGCGTGCCGGCTGTGACAGAGCTCGTAGCGCACGGGGTCGCCCTCCAGCATGTGTACCAGATGGGCCGCTCGGAAAGCCGTAAGCGCACGGAACACACCACTCTTGTCGATGGTATCCAACCGTTCTTCCAGCTCCATCAGGGACAAAGGGCGGCCGGCCTCCTCCAAGGCGCGGGCGATGCGCAGGCGGTTGGCCGTGAGCTTCACGCCATGCTGCTCCAGCAACTGCTCCAGGTTCATAGGAGTTCCTCCAAAACAGCCTTCCAATGCCCTGGAAGGATGATATGGTGATTGCCGATGGGACAAGTCAGGAAGTACCTTGCATCTTCCGGCTTGAGCTGCAGCATCACCTGCGTGCGGCACAGATGGTCTTCGTACTGGTTGTAGAGCAGTTCCCCTTCGGCCACAAAGTGACGGTCCAGTTTGCCGGACAGTTTGAAGACAGTCACCGGACCCTCCGGCAGTTCACCGTGGATGCCTACGCCGATACCGGACTCAAAATGGGTGTCGTACTGCCAGTTCCCCACCATGTTGAACGGCACGGTGCAATGGGCGAAAAGCATCTGGCCCGTTTCCACGTCAATCCGGGCGGGATTGGCCTGGAAGCCCGAAAAACCGGTCACGGCCTGCGCCACCATCATGGACAGGAGCGCCGGGACATCGCCTTCGCAGGAGGCCGGGAGGCCATCGGCGTTAAAGGAAGCCAGCGCCAGGCAGCCGGTGTTGCCCACCGCCGTGAGCAGGTCGAAGCAGCGGAGCGTAAAGGCCGATAAGCCATGCCGTTCCACCAGCTTTTCCAGCGCATGGTAAATCTGGGTGGCACCGGGATAGGCCTTGCGGACGGCCGGTACCATGGGTTCATCGGCCGGAGCTTCATTCTGCTGCGCGCGGGGGATTTCCAGCAGCAGTTCCTCCATGGGAATTTCCACCAGGGAAGCCCCCAGCTTGTCCTTGATGGCCATGGGATCGGCCTGACTGGCAATGAGCCAGTCCGAGGGCTGTCCCACCACGCCGATGCGCGCGCCTTGCAGTTTCGCACGCGCCTGGGACACCAGTTCCAGCGTTTGGATCCGCTCCTGCAGATAGGCGGGGCTGCCATGCAATACTTCGCCCTTTAGCCCTTGCTGCTGCAGATAGGAGAGAATCTCCAGCGAAGCCGCCAGGGAATTGCTTTTTCCCGAAGTGAGCAAATAAAAACGGCCGATTCCGCGCGCCCGCATTTCGGGCAGAAGGCCCTTGAAAATGCCCTCCGCGCCGCCGGTGCGCACATAAATCAGATCTAATGTGTGAGTGCCGAAGTCGGCAAAATCGGCCCCTTTATACAAAAAACCTCCCTCGGGGAAAATCCCCTTCAGGAAGGCATCGCTGATTCGAGAAACGGATTGCTCGTCGTGCAGGCCGGAGGTGATGGTATAAATTGCAATCATGAAAAAGATTTCTTACCTTTGTGCCCGGGAAAGTCTTACACGACCAGCTCCCTCTGAACTCCCCCAGGACAGGAATGTAGCAAGGGTAGGAGGTTGTAGCGGTGCGATGTAAGGGGCTTTCCCTTTTTTTTATTCCATATTGAGGCTGTCGAAGATGAAGGGCAGGATGTCGTCTACACTGTAGAACTTGCGGATCCGCTTACTCCCCACCCAAATGGTCTTAAGGGGCCGTCCATGGCGTTTCTGGGTTTCCGCCATCACCTGACGGCAGGCGCCGCAGGGCGAGGCCGGGCTTTCGCAGAGCACGCCCTTATCGCTGCCGGCAATGACCAGGGTATCGGCCGCCACGTCCGGATAATTGGCGCCTGCATAGAACAGGACCGTACGCTCCGCGCACAGTCCCGAAGGATAAGCGGCATTTTCCTGGTTGGCGCCCTTGATGATGGTGCCATCGGCCAGCCGCAGGGCAGCACCCACCTGGAAATGGGAATACGGGGAATAGGAGCCTTTCTGCGCCTCCAGGGCCAGGGCCACCAACTGCTGGTCTTCCGCACTCATTTCCTGGACGGAAGCAAATTCCTCATAGTCGATGGAAAATCTCTTTTTACTCATGAACGCAAGATAATCAATTATTTCCTAATCTCCTAATGTGGCCACCATGACAGCCTTGATGGTGTGCAGGCGGTTTTCGGCCTCGTCGAAAACGATGCTCTGCGGGCCTTCGAACACTTCTTCCGTCACTTCCAGGCCATCCAGGCCGAACTTCTGGTACAGTTCCTCCCCCACCTTGGTTTCGCGGTTGTGGTAGGCCGGCAGGCAGTGCATGAACTTGCAATCCGGATTCCCGGTGCGGGCCATCAAAGAAGCATTCACCTGATAAGGCATGAGCAGGCCGATACGTTCTTTCCACACGCCTTCGGGTTCGCCCATGGACACCCAGATATCCGTGTACACAAAGTCACAGTCCTTCACGCCCTCATCCACATTGTCGGTGACGGTAATGCGGGCGCCGGTCTGCGCGGCTATCTTCCGGCATTCTTCCTGTAGCCAGGCCGACGGTTGCAGCTCTTTGGGCGCCACCATGCGTACGTCCATTCCCATCTTGGCACCGCCCACCAGCAGCGAGTTGCCCATATTGAAACGGGCATCGCCCAGATAGGCGTAGCGGATCTGTTCCAGGGGTTTGGAGCTGTGCTCGGTCATGGTCAGGAAATCGGCCAGGATCTGCGTGGGATGGGCTTCATCGGTGAGGCCGTTCCAAACGGGCACGCCGGCATAGCGCGCCAGTTCTTCCACGATGGTCTGGGCGAAGCCGCGGTACTCGATGCCGTCAAACATGCGTCCCAGCACGCGTGCCGTGTCCTTCATGGACTCTTTGATGCCGATCTGTGAACCCGTGGGGCCCAGATAGGTCACATGGGCGCCCTGGTCGTGGGCGGCTGTCTCAAACGCACAACGAGTACGGGTGGAGGTTTTTTCGAAGATTAAGGCGATGTTCCGGCCCCGGAGACGTTGCACTTCAGTGCCGGCTTTCTTGGCCTGCTTGAGGTCCCGTGCCAGGGCCAGCAGGTAACGCAGCTCTTCCGGACTAAAATCCAGCAGTTTCAGGAAACTGCGGTTTTTCAATGCGTTTTCCATTTATTCTTGCGCCATTTCCTGGTCCAGTACCTCGTAGACGGAGTTGTTGCTCTTGTATTCGGGAACCATCTCCTTCATCTTCCGCACCGTGGCCATATTGTCGAATTGCTTGGAGATTTCTACCAGTTCGTCAATCTCGCGGGCCACATCTTCATAATCGTATTCCCGAACCTGGGCGATACGGATTTTCTCGTGGAAAGTGGGTTTGGTATTCTCCAGTTCGTTCAATACTTCCTCATAGAGCTTCTCCCCTTCCCGCAGACCGGTATACTCGATTTTAACGTCTTTGGCGCCGGAGAGGGCAATCATGCGTTTGGCAAGGTCCGCGATCTTGACCGGCTGTCCCATGTCAAAAACGAAAATCTCACCGCCATTGCCCTTGGTGCCGGCTTCCAGCACCAGTTTGCAGGCTTCGGGAATGAGCATGAAGAAGCGGACGATATTTTCGTCCGTCACAGTGACGGGACCGCCTTTCTTGATTTGTTCGCGGAACAGCGGAATCACGCTGCCGTTGCTTCCCAAAACATTACCGAAGCGAGTAGTGACAAACTGGGTATAATCGGCCGATTTGCCATGGGAAGCAGCCAGCGCCTCCATCTTGAGCTTGCGGTCCAGGCTCTGTACGTAAATCTCGCAGATACGCTTGCTGCACCCCATCACATTGGTAGGATTCACCGCTTTGTCGGTGGAGATCATCACGAACTTCTTTACCCCGTACTTGACGCTCATATCGGCGATGACCTTGGTGCCGTAGATATTATTGAGCACAGCTTCGCTGGGGTTGTCTTCCATCATGGGCACATGTTTGTAGGCGGCAGCGTGGAAGACATAATCCGGACGGAAATCCTGGAAAATAAACTCCATCCGCGTACGGCGGCTGATACTGGTGACCACTACCTCGCAGGGTACCTGGGGGTAATAACGGGCCATCATCAGGCGGACGTCGTGCTGGGGAGTTTCGGCCTGATCCACCAGCATCAGTTTCTCCGGACCGAAACGGGCCACCTGCCGCACGATTTCCATGCCGATGGAACCGGCCGAGCCCGTAATGAGAATCCGTTTGCCAGCCAGCTGCTTGCCCACCGAATCCATATCCACACGGATTTCCGAACGGGGCAGCAAATCTTCCACGCTCACTTCCTGCATGGGCATGCTGTCGGCCTGCAGTTCGCCGTCTTTCACGCTGGCTTCCGTGGCCTCATGCGCCATATAAATCTTGATTCCTTTGGAAATAAGGATATCCTGTACCTTCTGGTTGTTCCGGAACTCGTTCACGCGGGCCGGACTCACCAGCAGCGCCTGGATATGTTCCCTTTCAATAATCTCTTCCAGATCATCCTCCAAAGTATACACGGGAACGCCCAGCAGTTTCATATCCTTGATGCGGTGTTCGTGCGAGATGAAACCACAGATTACGAACTGCGGCGGGCTTTGCGAACGGATGTTCTTGGCCAGGCCGATACCGCCGGTGAGCGCACCGTAGATCAGGGCCCGTTGGGCCTTGGCATCTGCGTTGGTTACGTCGAAGAGGAACTTTACCATTACGCGCAGGCCCCACATGACCAGCGTGGCCAGCAGGAACACGATGCAGGTGTGGATGGGCCGAAGAGCCGCTATGGTGAAATGGCCTGTTCTCCTGAGGATGATGGTGACCACCAGTGCGATACCCAGGGATACAGCATTGGCGTAGGTGAGTTTCATCAGATCCACGAAACTGGAATAGCGCAGGATTCCCGAATAGGTTCTGAAGATCCTCGCGCCAATCCAACTGATGGCGGCATAGAACAGGGAAGTATAAAAGAGCACATTCAGGTGATCCAGCAGCACTTGCGTTTTGTAAGTGATCCAGAAAGTGAATATGCAGCAGAAAAATACGATGAAAGAATCCGCCAACAGGATAACCCAATACGGCAATACCCGTTTACTGAAATACCAGGACGAAACACGCCGGATGATATCTTTGTTCTGATTCATAGCTAAAGGCTGGGTTACAAAGATAATCAATCTTTTCGAGTGGAGCAACACTCCCCCGCTTTCTTACTGCCGTGGGCCGAAGATATCAGTGCCGATACGCACCATGGTGGCTCCGTGCCGGACTGCCACCGGCCAGTCCCCCGACATCCCGATGGACAGTTCCGTGAAATCCGGAAAACCCATGGCCTGAATCTTCCGGAACAGCCCCTCAATCCGCTCGAAATCCCTTTCTACCACACTAATATCCTCCGTATTGGTAGCCATCCCCATCAACCCCCGGATCTTAACGCCCTTCAGCGGAACATGCGTTGGCGTTGCGTTGGCCGAAGAAAATTGGTTTTTCGCAAAGTCTGGCGAAAAATAATTTTTTTCGGCCGTGGCTATATCCAGAATTTCATCTTCCGTGAAGCCTTGTTTGGTTTCTTCGGCGCCTAAATGAAGTTCCAGGAGGACGTCCACGGTTCGGTGGTTGGCCAGGGCCCAGGACTTGATGGCATCCAGCAGATGGAGAGAGTCAACCGACTGAACCAGAGAAACATAAGGGAGGACCAGTTTCAGCTTGTTGGTTTGAAGATGGCCGATAAAGTGCCACTGGACATCGGCCGGCATTTGGGGAACTTTGGCGGCCAGCTCCTGCGGGCGGCTTTCGGCGAAAACCCGCTGCCCGGCGGCATAAGCTTCCCGCAGCTGTTCAATCGGGTGGAATTTGGAAACTGCCACCAGTTGAACACCTGATGGCAGTTTCCGTAAAATTGACTGTAAATTACTGGCAATCATTAGCGTTTCTTGCCTCTTTGCTTTTCCATTTCGCGCTGCATTTTCTGGGCTTCTTCCAGACGCTGCTGCCACTTGCTCTTGGGGGCCGGTTTATTCTCTTTATCGGCGGCCTCCACCTTGGCAATCACATCCTGGGGATTGATGATCCACTTGCGGATGACCCAGGTTTCCACCATGGTGATGAGGTTGCTGAGCAGGTAATAGTAGCTAAGACCCGAAGACAGGTTGTTACAGATGAAGAACATCATGATGGGCATCATGTACAGGCTCATGGCCTGCATCATCTTGGCGTTGGGGTCGTTTCCGGCAGTCTGCTGCTGCATGATCTTGGAGTAGAAGAACATGGAAACGGCCATCAGCAGCGCGAAGAGCGAGATATGATCCATGCCCAGGATGCTGGTGTTCCAATGGATGATATCGTCGTAGGCGCTTAGGTCCTCGGCCCAGAGGAAAGGCTGCTGGCGCAGCTCGATGGAAGCCGGGAAGAAGCGGAACATGGCCCAGAGGATGGGCATCTGCAGCAGCATGGGCAGACAGCCGCCCATGGGCGAAACGCCGGCCTTTTTATATAAGGCCATGGTTTCCTGCTGTTTCTTCATGGCATCCTCCTGCTTGGGATACTTGGCGTTGATCTTCTCCATATAAGGCTTCAGCGCCTGCATCTTGGCCGATGAAGAGTAGCTCTTATAGGCGAACGGCAGCACCACGATCTTGATGAACAAGGTCATGAGCAGGATGATGATGCCGAAGTTGGAGATGGAGCGGTGCAGCCAGTCGAACAGCGGGATAATCACGTATTTGGTGAAGACGCCGATCACCTTACCACCCAGCGGAATCACCTTCTCATAGGCGTGTCCATAGGCTTTCAGACCCCGATAACTGTTGGGGCCGAAGTAGAATTCGAAGGGAACCTGGATGTTGTCGCCGGGGGTGATATCGGCCCGCAATGCAGCCTGGCAGTGCATGAGATCTTCGCTGCCCTTGGGCAGGAAGTCGATGGAGAACTCTCCGTAGCTGAAGTTCTTGGGAGCACGCATGATGGCGCTGAAGAACTGCTGCTGGAAGGCGAACCATTCGATGTTGTTGTTGAAACGCTTCTCTCCCCTGCGGCCGTTGCCGATGCTGGCGGGCTTGTTGTCGTCGGGGAAGTAGTAGTTCAGGCGGGAGTACTGGGTTTCGTTCTTGTAGCCCTTCTCCATGCGGGGAATCAGGGCATCGAAGTCCACGTCTATGCTGCCCACGTTGCGGGGAATGAGATTCCCCATCCCTACCAGCGAAACGGTCTCGTTCACTGAGTAAGAATCCTGGACCAGGGTGTACTTCTGCTCGATGTAACCGCCGTTGGCGAAAGGCAGGCGCATCACCACGGTGCTGTCCGTGGAGGCCTCGGCCACATACTGGAAAGTGAACTTGCGCGTATCCACGGCCGTGGGCGCATAGACCACGAATCCCAGTTGCGATTTATCGGCCTGCAGCAGATACAGCGGCTCCTTGCCATAAGTTTGGTAATCCTTCACCCTCACCGAATACGGCTGGCCGCCCCGGGTGGTGAATACTACTTCCAGTTTGTTGTTTTCCAGCGTAACCAACTGGGCATCGGCCCGGGCTGCGCTGTTCAGGAGGGAGTCCGAATACACGGGAGCCACCGGCGCCATGGCGGCAGGTGAATCTGTGCTGGCTGCCACGGCTGCGTCTGCAGCGGCTGCGGCCTCCGGATGTTCGGCCCGCCAGATGCTGTCCTGCTGCCACTGGGCGTATGCCTCCGCGGCGGCGATGGAATCCAGCTGTGCCTGATACTCCTGCTGTTTCTTTACCTGACGGCTCTGATACCCGAAGAACCCCATCATGATGAGGAAGATCAGGACAAAGCCGATGATCGATTTCTTATCCATAGGCCCTTATTCCTGCACCTCCTCTGCTTCCTTCGCACGGATCTGGGCTTTCAGCTCTTCCAGTTTGGCCTTTGCGGAATCGATGCGCTGCTGCATCTGGGCCTTGAGCGCTTCGGCGCCCTTGGACAGGCCGAAGAAACCGATATTGTTCTCATAGGTCTGGATTTCCTGCTGCAGCTGGTTGAACTGCTCCTTCAGGCGGTCTACCTCGCTGACGGGACGGCGCTGGCCTCCCTCGCGACGGCCTGCATCGCGGCGGCCACGGCCGCCGAAGCCCGGGAATTTCTCTTCCATAGCCTCCTTATAAGCGGCCTGGACGGCATCCTTCTCCTTGAACGGGACAAAGCCGATGGCGTTCCAACGCTCGGAGAAGTCCTTGCGGGCCTGCTCATCTTTTTCGGCATCCGGGACATAGGCCTGGATTTCGGCGATGAGGGCCTTCTTGGCAGCCAGGTTGGCCGACAGATTATTGGGACCCGGACGGTTGTCACGGGCGGTGAAGAAAGCGTCGCAGGCGGCGCGGAAACGCTTCCAGATCTGCTCGCTCTTCTTGCGGGGAACGGCACCGATCTCCTTCCACTGCTTCTGGAGCTCCATGAACTTCTCGGAGGTCTCCTTCCACTCCTTGCTGTCCTTCAGGGCCTCTGCCTGCTCGCAGAGGGCGATCTCCTTCCACTGCTTCTGGAGCTCGATCAGACGATCACCGGTGGCTTTCCAATCCGTGCTGTCCTTCAGGGATTCGGCTTCCTCGATGATGGCCATCTTCTTGGCCAGGTTCTCGTTCATGCTGTCCTTGAACTCCGTAAAGGAGGCGCGCTTGCGCTCGAAGAACTTGTCGCAGGCGGCGCGGAAACGCTCATAAATTTTCTGGTTGTCCTTGCGGGTGGCAAAGCCGATGGTGCGCCACTTGGCCTGGATTTCCTCGATTTCCTTGCTGAGGGCATTCCACTGCGTGGAGGAAGTGACCTCCCTGGCGGCGATTTCCTCTACCTGCTCGCACAAGGCAGTCTTGGCTGCCAGGTTCTCCACCTGCTGGGCCTTCAGGCCCTCGAAGTGAGACTGGTAGCGTTTATTAATCACAGAAGTGGCTGCGCGGAAACGATCCCAAATGGCATCGCGGAACTCCTTGGCCACGGGGCCCAGGTCTTTCCACTGTTCATGCAGTTTCTGGAGTTCCTTGAAGGCTTCCACCACATCCTCGTCCTGGGAAAGGGCCTCTGCGGCTTCACAGAAAGCGGTTTTGGCCTCCAGGTTCTTCTTGAAGTCAAGGTCGCGCAGTTCGCGGTTGATGTCTACCAGATCGTAGAACTTGGTCACATAGAGCTGATAGGTATCGTTGATGTCGCGGAAACTCTGCTGGGGAACAGGGCCGATCTCACGCCATTGGTTCTGGATTTCGCGGAACTTGGGGAAGGCATCCTTCATGTCGCCGGGCTCTTCCACCAGGGCTTTCAGCTGTTCGATGATGGCCTGCTTCTTGGCCAGGTTTTCTTCCCGCTGGGCATCCTGCTCGCGGTTGAAGGCGGCACGTTCCTTCTTGTAGTCCAGGTACAGCTCCTTGAAGCCGGCCTCGATGGCGGCAAAGGGGCTCACGGGACCGCTCTGCATGGGAACGGTAGCTTCGTCCACACTGGTATTTTCGTCCGGCTCTTCCACGGTGGCGTCTTCGCCGGCTTCGGCCTTCTCCTTGGAAAGCCGTTTATAGAAGGCAGATTTGAGGGATTCCGCCTCCTTGGACCGTTTCATACGGTCTTCACTTTCTTTCAATTCCTGGAACAGTTGGGATAACTCCGCCAGTGTTTTCTCCGAGAAGTTCACCACGGCTTCCACTACGGTTTTTTCTTCTGCACTCTCCGCCACGGTTTCAACTACTTCTTCCACTACGGGGGCTTTCTGTTCCTCTTGGGCTACATCTGTGGGTTCTACGTTTACCACAGGCTTCATTTCTTCACTCATAAGTTTGTGCTATAAGGTTTAACAATAACCCACAAATATAAGAATATTCCACGAAAAAACGCTATTTTTGCAACACAATTGTATCGTCATGCTCAGAATCGACATCATCAGTGTAGTCCCCGAACTGCTGGAAAGTCCGCTCAGTTACTCCATTCCCGGCCGTGCCGTCAAAAAAGGCCTGGCCGAAATCCACGTGCACGACCTTCGCCAATACGGCCTGGGCAGCCGCCAGACGGTGGACGACTACTCCTACGGCGGCGACGCCGGCATGGTGATGATGGTGGAGCCCGTATTCAACTGCATCCGGGACCTTAAGGCCCAGCGCAATTACGACGAAGTGATCTACATGGCTCCGGACGGGGAAATCCTTACCCAGAGCATCGCCAATGAACTGTCCCTCAAGGGCAATATCATCATCCTCTGCGGCCACTATAAAGGCATCGACGAGCGCATCCGCGAGCACCTGATCAC
>CAMYWP010000038.1 GCA_947302825.1 uncultured Bacteroidales bacterium | reverse complement strand
CCTCATTCCGGATACAAAGGTACGGCTTTTTTTCTGATTTGCAAATTTTTTCAAAAGATTTTTTACAAAAATTTTTACTAATTATATTAACTCATTGATAATCAGTTGTTAAAATTCAAAGCGAAAACGCATGCAATAGTTTGTAAATAATTTAAATAAGCAACAGGGGCCACCAGATGCGGAAATATATTCAGCGGTTTTTCAAAAAACGCAGATTGTATTTTAATTTGAAAGCAAAAACAAAACCGGCGCTTACGATTTGTAAGCGCCGGCGTCATTTTTACTTTCCTAATTTTATCCGAAGGTTTTTGATCATGTCCACTGTCATGCTGTCCATGTTGTAGGATGGTTTCCAATCCCATTCTTCCCGGGCGCAGGAATCGTCCATGCTGTCCGGCCAGGACATCGCAATGGCCTGACGCACAGGATCTACCTCATAGCGCACCCTGAGGGACGGAATGTATTCCCGGATCTTGGCGAAGATTTGTTCCGGCTCAAAGCTCATGGAAGCGATGTTGAAGGAATTCCGGTGTTTCAGGCGCGAAGGATCGGCCTCCATCAGGTTCACGGCGGCCTGCAGGGCATCCGGCATATACATCATATCCATATAGGTGCCAGGAGCGATGGGGCAGGTGAACTCCTCCCCTTTCACGGCCGAATAATACACCTCCACTGCGTAGTCCGTGGTTCCGCCGCCCGGCAGCGTGGTATAGGAAATGAGGCCGGGGAAACGGACGGAACGGGTGTCTACGCCATATTTATGGAAATAATAATCGCTTAACAGTTCGGTGGCCACCTTGGTGACACCGTACATGGAACGGGGGCGCTGGATGGTATCCTGCGGCGTGCCCACGTGCGGGGTTTCCGGGCCGAAGGAGCCGATGGAGGAGGGCGTGAACACGGCACAACCCTTTTCACGGGCAATTTCCAGGATGTTCAGAAGGCCGTTCATCTGGATGTCCCAGGCCAGCAAGGGCTTACGCTCCGCCACGGCCGACAGTAGGGCCGCAAGATTATAAATGGTGTCGATCTTGTATTCTTCCACGATGGCGGCCAGACCGGCGGCATCGCGGACATCGGCGATGGCACTGGGCCCGCTTTCCAACAATTCTCCCTTGGGCTCCGCCCCGGGAATGTAACCGGCCACTACGGTACCTCCGGGGATTTCCCGGCGCAATTTCATACTGAGTTCAGAACCTATCTGTCCCGTGGACCCGATAACAAGAATATTTTTCATATCGCAAATTTATGATAATTTGTGTACATTTTCAAGATAAAAACGCTAAATTTGAAAGTTAGAAAAACATTAAACAACATAACCATGTACGGAAAATTCCAGCAATATCTCCAGACGGAGCTGCAAGCCATTGACCAAGCGGGACTTTACAAACGGGAACGCAACATTACCAGCCCGCAAAGTGCGGAAATCACCCTCCAGGACGGCAGCAAGGCCCTGAACTTCTGCGCCAACAATTACCTGGGCCTCTCGGACAATCCCCGCCTGATTGAAGCGGCCAAAAAGGCCATGGACCTTCGCGGCTACGGCATGTCGTCCGTGCGCTTCATCTGCGGCACCCAGGATATGCATAAGGAGCTAGAAAAAGCCATCGCCGATTATTTCCATACGGAGGATACCATCTTGTATGCCGCCTGCTTCGATGCCAACGGAGGCGTGTTCGAGCCCCTTTTTACCGCCGAAGACGCCATTATCTCCGACTCCCTGAACCATGCCTCCATCATTGACGGCGTGCGCCTGTGCAAGGCCCAGCGTTTCCGCTATGCCAACGCCGATATGGCCGATCTGGAAGCCAAACTCCAGGAAGCCCAGGCCTGCCGTTTCCGCATCATCGTCACCGACGGTGTGTTCTCCATGGACGGCAACGTGGCCCCTATGGACAAGATCTGTGACCTGGCCGAAAAATACGACGCCCTGGTAATGGTGGACGAAAGCCACAGCGCCGGCGTGGTGGGTCCCACCGGTCACGGAGTAGCCGAACAGTTCGACTGCTACGGCCGCATCGACATTTTCACCGGCACCCTGGGCAAGGCCTTCGGCGGCGCCGTCGGCGGGTTCACTACCGGCCGCAAGGAAATTATCGACATGCTTCGCCCGCGCAGCCGCCCTTACCTGTTCTCCAACTCCATTCCGCCCATGATTGCCGCCGCCGCTCTGGAAACCTTCCAGATCCTGAAAGAAAGCAATGCCCTGCACGACAAACTGGTGGAGAACGTGAACTACTTCCGTGACAAGATGATGGCCGCCGGCTTCGATATCAAGCCCACCCAGAGCGCCATCTGCGCCGTCATGCTGTACGATGCTCCCCTCTCCCAGAAATTCGCCGCCAAGATGGCCGAAGAAGGCATCTTCGTCACCGGTTTCTACTACCCGGTGGTACCCAAGGGACAGGCCCGCATCCGCGTCCAGCTAAGCGCCGCACACGAAAAACAGCACTTGGACAAAGCTATTGAGGCCTTTATTAAAGTTGGGAAAGAGCTGGGCGTCATTTCTTCTTGCTGAAGATGACGAACTCGCTCATAATGAAGTTAAAGACTCCCGAGAAGCACAGTCCCAGCAAATTACAGAAGACCGGTTCCAGGCTCCACTCCTGAATCCAATTCAGGGATACAAAGAGGAAGTGGAGCCCTTGCATGGCTATGAACTTAATCAGATAAGCGCCGATAGTGGCGGCGTTATAGCCTGCAAAATGCCGCCAGAAGGAGCGAACCGAACGATGGGTAATGCGCTCTTTCCAGACAAAGAAATAGGCGATGATGAAATTGACCAGGGCAGCCACTTCGAAGGAAATGGTAGGTGCAATCCAGAAACTGCCCCAGTAATTACCGTTAAATACGAACTCGCAGAACACCCAGTGCAGCCCCAGGTCCACAACGGTTCCGGCGCTGCTGGTGAGCATGAACATAACGAACTTTGTGAAAAGTTCTTTACGGGTTCGGTTGGTCATACACGTTTGTAAGTAAACGCAAAGTTACGAATTTTTGTATTTCTCGCAAAATTGCCCTAAATTCGCATAATACAATGCGTGTATGAAACCCATTATTCCTCCCGTAGACAGGTCGCTTCTTAAAAAAGAGCTCAACCAAGAAACTTTTTTACGGCAAACCAATCGTGCCGGCAATGAGCTTTATGTAATTGGGCCCAATGCCCAAAACGTCCTGAAGGAAATCGGCCGATTAAGGGAGATCGCTTTCCGCGACGGAGGCGGAGGCACCGGGGAGCCTCTGGATTTAGACCAGTTCGACACAGACCCTGCCTATGGCTATCGGCAATTAGTACTATGGGACCCGGAGGCGCAGGAGATTATCGGCGGTTATCGTTTCTGCCTGTGCGCCGATGCCGTCTACGACAGGAACGGCCAGCCCATCCTCACTTCCTCTCACATGTTCCAGTTCTCCAAGCGTTTCATCAAGGATTATCTGCCTTATACGCTGGAGCTGGGGCGCAGTTTCGTTTCCCTGGAGTACCAGAGTTCAAAAGCAGGAGCCAAGAGCCTTTATGCCCTGGACAATCTCTTCGACGGCATCGCGGCCATCGGCGTCCTGTATAAAGAACAAATCAAGTACTTTTTCGGAAAAGCCACCATTTACAAGGAGTATCCCAAGGAAGCCCGGGAGATGATCATGTGCTTCCTCAAGAAATATTTTGGGAAAGGCAGCCGGCTCATCCATATCCGCAAAGAGGTGAAGGTAGAGAACCCCGACCGCTATACCAAGTATTTCAAGGGTTTGGACTTCAAGGTACTAAAAAGCCAGATCCAGCAATATGGTGTCTCCATCCCCCCGCTGGTGAACACCTACATGAACCTGTCCCCCACCATGATTTTCTTCGGGACCGGCATCAACGATGAGTTCGGAGACATCTATGACTCCGGACTTCTGGTCACGTTCATGGATATGTATCCTGAAAAACGTCAGCGTCATTCCGAGAGCTTTGTCAAGCTGGGATGGCGCCACCTGCGCAGCCTGGTGACCCGCTTGCAGCGTAATCACAAAAAAGGCTCTACTTCCGCACAGTAATGTGGAAACAACTTTGCTTGCGCTCGTACTTGATATAACAGGTGCCGGGCTGCCGATGGATGTCCCGGAGCACCTGACTCAGGGTGGCCCGCAGGTATTCCGGCGGAACATCCTCATACGGACGGCCCCGAAACTCCGGAATCTTCTCGTACCGCCAGTACGACAAATCGAAGGTGGTGCCGTAACGGTGCGTAGAGTTCTCCGAAGCATTGCCATTGCGGCGGCGCAAACTGCGGACATCGGCCTCTGTACGTAGGACGGAAGTAACTACCAGTTTATAAGGGTTAAGGCCCTTGGCCGATAAAGAGTCCTGGAAACTCTGGCCTATCTGGTCCAGCAGTTCCTTGGCCGATGGAATCAGGTACGGGATGGAATGCGTGAGGGAATCCACCACATAGGTATCCGTATCTTCCAGTTTCACCAGTTTAGTCTTCAAATGTTCCGCGGCATCCCTGTCGGCCACCGGGGGAACCCCCACGGCCTGTGCCACCTGGAGCTGGACATCGTTGAGGTCGTTGAACTCTTTGGAAAAAGGAACGTCGTAAATCCGGACGGGATTGTTCAATATGGGACCCAGGTCCAGCCAGGCTTGCTCCTCCTCACGCAGAAGGCGTTCTTTTCGGGAACGGCTGACATTCAAGCATATATACACACCCAGCACCAACAGGGCAACCAAGGCAAAAATCCGCAGGAAACGTTCTTTCATGTATGCAAAAATACGGAAAAATTAGATATCTTCCCAAATATTGATTAATTTTGTGCCCTTTAAGAAAGAAGTGTTAGTTATGAGTGAAAATAATAAACAGGCCGCAAGGATTCAAACCTCCGTCCTGAATTCTAGCGAGAAAAAGATTCTGGTCTGGATGGCCCAGCGAATGCCTGCATGGGTCACTTCCGATATGCTCACCTTCGTGGGCTTCCTGGGCTCCTGCATCATGGCCACGGGTTATGCCCTTTCCAATCTGAACCTGCAATGGCTGTGGCTGGCCAGTTTCGGCCTTGTGGTGAACTGGTTCGGCGATTCCATGGACGGGAGCCTGGCCCGCGTGCGCAATGCACAGCGCAAGACGTACGGATTCTATATCGACCATAACGTGGATGTGATCAACGAAACCATCATGTTCATCGGCGTGGGCTGCAGTCCCCTGGTGAATATGAGCTTTGCCATGTTTGCCCTGGTGGGCTATTTCATGCTCAGCATCTACGTGTACATAGACTGTCACCTGAAAGGCGAGATGCGCCTCACCTACGGCGGACTGGGCCCCACTGAATTCCGCTTAATCCTGATCCTGGTGAACACGGCGTTCATTTTCATTCCCTGGCTCAGCGAATGGAAACGCCCCATCACACTTTTCCACAACCAGTTCATGGTGGGCCTGTTCGACTACATTGCCGTAGCCGTCTCCTTCATCCTGATTATCATCTACCTGGTCAGTTTCTTCAAGGATGCCAAGTATTTCGCCAGGATAGACCCTCCTAAAAAGGAACAATAGATGGTCCTTACGCCCGAAAAAGCCGCAGACATCTCCCCCATCTTCAAAGGAAGGATGGGGAAAGTGTTGTACAAGGTAGCCCTCCACTTCATGGGAATCCACCATGTGAACCGGATTCACGACACTGTGGAGAAACAGGGCATTCCCTTCGGACCGGATTTTGCCAAAGGCACCATGGACGAGATGGGCATCGATTTTCAGATTGGCAACCCCGAAAGGCTGGCTTTTCCGGAAGGACCCTTCATCACCATTTCCAACCACGCCTATGGCCACTTGGACGGCATCTGCCTGGTGGATGTGGTAGGACATGTCCGGCCCAAGGTAAAAGTGCTTGTCAATGAGATGCTGATGTACATCTATGGACTGGCGCCCAATTTCATTTCCGTGAACCCTACCATAGAACAGCGGCAGGTTACCGGCACCAGTATCAACGGCATCAAGGAGGCCTTACGTCAATTGCGGGATGGGGAACCCCTGTGCATCTTTCCTTCCGGTGCCGTGGCCGATCTTAAGCCCCGCGAAGGCTGGATCCTGAAAGAAAGGGAGTGGCAGGATGCCGCCATCAGGCTGATCCGCAAGGCGCGTGTCCCGGTGATTCCCATCCGTTTCCTGGACCACAATTCCTGGTTTTATTACAGCCTGGGGCTTATCGATTACCGCGTCCGCTTTGCGCGCCTTTTCCACGAATTAGCCAACAAGGCGGGCCAGCTGCACCGTCTGGTCATTGGCGAAACCATCAGCGTGGAGCAGCAGGATGCCATTCCTGAGGAAGACTTCAAGGCTTTTCTCCGCAGCAGTGTCTACAACATGCCGCTGCCGGAGCATTTTATCAAACGTTCTGAATTATGGAAGTAAAAGTTGTTCTGCTCACCGGCGGCAGCAGCGGCATTGGCGCCGCCACCGCCCATTTGCTGGCCGATGCAGGCATGAAAGTATATGCCGCCAGCCGGCGCGGCACCATTGACCGGCCCCAGGACGGCATCGTCCCCGTGGCGCTGGATGTAAACGATGCAGCCGGGACGGAAGCTCTCGTGGCACGCATTGTCCAGGCCGAAGGACGGCTGGACGCAGTGGTGTGCAATGCCGGAAACGGCATCTTCGGCCCCGTAGAAGGAACGCTGGAGTCGGAGGCCCGCGCCCAGTTCGAAACCACTTACTTCGGCAGCCTGAAATCCATCCAGGCTTGCTTGCCCGTTTTCCGGAAACAGGGATTCGGCCGCATCATCACCATCACTTCCGTCATGGCCGTGCTGCAACTCCCCTTCCAGGGCTTTTATTCATCGGCCAAGGCGGCCTTGCTGTCCTTGTCCCAATCGCTTTCCATGGAGCTCCGGGGCAGCGGCATCCAGTGCTGCAGCATCCTGCCCGGCGACGTAGCCACCGGTTTTACCGCCGCCCGCAAGATCAACCAGGCCGGAGCTGACCCCAACTCCCCTTACAAGGAGCGGATGGAAAAGAATTTGCGAAAAATCGAGCACGATGAACTGGGTGGCATGTCACCCGAAGTCATTGGCCGGGAAATCCTAAAGCAGCTGCAGCGAAAACGCATGTCCGTGCGTGTAATTCCCCGCCTGGATTACAAACTGGTGGGCCTGCTGGTAAGGATTCTTCCGTCCAGGACCGTCCTTTCTCTGCTGTCCCGTTTGTACAATTAGGATTTTTTTACTACTTTCGTAGAATGTTTAAAAAGGTATGGCTCTCCCTGATGCTTTTGGGAGCGGTGGTCTGCGCCGCGGCCCAAAGTACGCGTGTACGCGGAATCGTGCGCGACGCGGATACGGGAGAAGCACTGCCTTTTGTAAGCGTATACTTCGACGGAACCGCCATCGGCATTTCCACAGACCTGGACGGTCGCTACAGCCTGGAAACGCGTGATAAGGATGCCAAGGTACTGACAGCCTCCCTTATCGGCTATGAGAGCCTTTCCGTGAACGTGCAACAGGGTATCTTCTCGGAAATCAACTTTACCCTGAGACTGGATCCCCGGCAACTGAAAGCAGCCCGGGTAAAACCCGACGACCGCTACATCAAATCCATCCTGCGCAAACTGGACCAGAGCCGGGAAGCCAACGACCCCGACAACGCCCCGGACTGGAACGCCAGGCTTTATACGAAGATTGAATTCGACGTCCAGAATCTGGAAGACCTCCTGCGCCTCAAGGCCCTGGATAAGAACCTGGGTTTTGTACGGGAGTACTCCGATACATCGGCCATTACCGGCAAGGCCTATATTCCTGCCCTGTTGTCGGAGAATATTTCGGACGTATACCACTCCCAGGACCCGGCCTTCCGGCGGGAAGTGATGCGGGCCAGCCGTATCTCCGGCCTGGAGGACGATAATGCCGTCCGGCAGTTCACCGGATCCTATCTCCTGCAGACCAATTTTTACAAAACCAATATCAGCCTGTTCAATCTGGTCATTCCCAATCCGGCGGCGGCATCCTCCAATATTTACTACAATTATTTCCTGGTGGACAGCCTGCAGGTGAAAGGCCGGAAAACCTACGTCCTACGCTTCCATCCCAAGAAACTGGTCACCTCCCCCACACTGGACGGGGAAATGCAGATTGACGCGGAAGACTTCGGCATCCGTTCCGTCCACGCCGCCCTTTCCGGCGAATCCAACGTGAACTGGATCCGCCATATCAACATCGACCTTCTGAACCGTCGGTTACCCGATGGGCGCTGGTTCTACAGCGAGGAGCACCTGTTCATCGACTTCTCCATCTCCGTCAGGGACGAATCCCGCATCCTGGCCTTCATGGCCAATCGGCAAATGGTGTATGAGCCCCCGGTATTCGAGCCTGTAAAAGACCCGGATGCCCTGGATTCCAAAGAAAGCGTCGTCATGCGCGACGTGATCCACGGCGACAATTACTTCTGGGACAGGGTCCGACCTTATAGATTGTCCGAACGGGAGCAAGGGATTTACAATATGGTGGATGAGCTCCAACAGCAAAGCTTCTACAAGTGGACCTACGGTATCTCACGCACTATTGGGACCAATTACATCGAGGTAAAGCCCTGGAGGTTGGAATTCGGTCCCTGGCCGCAGACATTCGCCTACAACCCCATGGAAGGCTTCCGTATGCAGCTGGGAGGCCGTACGCTCAAGGAATTCTCCAAGAGAGTGCGTCTGGGCGGCTATTTTGCCATGGGATTCAAGGATCTCAAGCCCAAGGGGGAATTCAAGGCCGAATTCATGTTTGGCCGGGAAATCACCCGGAAACTTACGCTGGACTACAAAAAAGACTATGTCCAGTTCGGCGGCGGCAGCGTCTTTGTGAACCAGAGTATCTTCTCCACCATTTTCGCCCGTAACCAGGCCCAGAAACTAAGCATGGTACGCTCCATAGATGCCTTGTATGAACATGAGTTCGCCCGCTGGCTCAACGCCTCGCTGGAATGGAATACGCAGCGTGTCTGGAGCAACGAAAACGTGCCCTTTATCCGAACGTCCGATGGCCTGGTGCAGGAGAGTTTCTCCCTGAACCAGGTGCATGCCGCACTCCGTTTCTCGGCCCCGGATGAAAGGGTGAACCGCAACTTCTTCACCAAGACCTATCTGTATTCCAAATATCCTTCCCTCACCCTGGATTTCACCACCGGTATCAAGGGAATCACCAAGGACGATTTCAACTTCATCAAAGCGGCGGCCGTCCTGCATTGGAATATCCCTTCAACGGCCGTGGGCTTCGGGCACCTGCACCTGGAAGGCGGTGCCATCTGGGGCAGCGTCCCCTTCCCTATGCTCAAGCTTCACGATGGAAACCAGACCTTCTTCCTGGACCGCTACTCCTTCTCCTGTATGGACTATTATGAGTTTGTCTCGGACCGTTGGCTCGCCGGTTTTTACGAGCACAACTTCAACGGCTTCTTCCTGGGGAAGATTCCGGGTGTCAAGAAACTGGACCTGCGGGAAGTGGCCACCGTCCGAATGGCTTGGGGTAGCCTGTCGGACGCCAATAGCGTGAACGCACCCTACCAACTGCTCAACGTCACCAACCGGGAAAGCATTGCCAAGGTCCCCTATCTGGAAGTGGGTGTGGGCATTTCCAACATCTTACGCCTGTTCCGGGTAGACGCCTTCTGGCGTGTGACCCACCGCGAAAACCACAAAGGCAATTTCCACGTCAACGTGGGTCTGGATATAGAATTCTAAACCTAAACTGATAACATGTCAAACAAAGCCCAGTTCTTCCGCATCAATCCCATGGAGTCCATCATGCACGTGGATGCCTACCAGATGCGACCTTTGTATTCTCCCCATTATTCCTTCTGTTTCCTTACCGGAGGAGAAGTACTATGCGATATAGACGGAAAACGGATTCTGCTGGGCCCCGGGCAGTTCATCCTGGTACCGGAGAACAAGGAAATGTTCATCCATCATTTCAAGGACTGCAAAGGCGTAACCGGAAGCTTCAGTATGGATTTCCTGAAAGACGCATCTTACCCCGTGCTGCGCTCTTCCCTGCCCATCGTCCAGAGCTTCTGGTTTGACGATGCCGTCTTTATGGGCGCCCTCGTCAATCGCATGGTCACTGCGTTCAGCGACAAAGACAGGGCCTTCCTGCAAAGCGCTATGGACCTGATTCTGGGCCAGCTCAGGCCCGGCGGCCACATGGCCGTGGTACCGGAGCGATTCCTGCAACTGGTATTCGACCCCAACCAGGCACCGCTTTCAGTATCGGAATACGCCGACAGACTGAATGTTACGGCCAATTACCTGAACAAGACCGTCAAGGCCCATACCCACCGTACTGCCATCGATTGGATTGAGATTGCCCGCCTGAATCTGGCCAAGAAACTGCTGAAAGACCCCACTATTCCCATTGTGGACGTAGCCATCCGTTCCGGCCTGGAAGACCAGTCCTACTTCTCCCGCTTCTTCAAGAAAAAGACCGGTCTCACGCCTTCCCAGTTCCGTTCAGGGAAGTAAGCCCTATCACATACAGGACACCGTCCTGCACTCGGAAATGTATGTCGGCCCCTTCGAAGGGCATGGCGTATTCCCTGTTGGGGTCGTCCTGGTATGCGGGCCGAGGATCCAAGGCCAGCACCTGTTCTAAAGCCATCCTCTGAGCGGCCGAGATGGGAAGATCTTCAGGAATCCTTACGGTCAGTTTTTGCTCCGGAGCCTCGGAGGCAAAACCACACTGTGCCTCCGGATGGCTGTCGGCATAGGCCACATAGGGTTTGATGTCGTAGATGGGTGTTCCGTCCATTAAATCGGCCCCTCGCACCAGTAATTCGCCGTTTTCAACACCTTCCAGCATCACACAGGACAGGCCCAGCGGATTGGGACGGAAAGGAGAACGTGTGGCCCACACACCCAATGCCGTGTTTCCGCCCAGTCTGGGGGGACGTACGGTGGGTTGCCACGTCTGTTTGGTGGGCCGATTGGCCGAAAAGCCCCAGATGAGCCAGATGTGGCTGAATCCCTCCAGACCGCGCAAAGCCTCCTGTACCTGGAATGGCTTGCAAAAAACAATGCGGCCCCGGATCTCCGGAGAGAGGGAGCTTTGGCGCGGGATGCCGAATTTGGAGCCGAAAGGCCCCTTGTAATATGCTACAGGCTGCAGCAAAAGTTCGTCTGCGGCCATTTTAAGACAGGTATTTGCCATGACAGCGGCAGTACCGGAGGCCGCTGCCGCAGGGACAGGGATCGTCGGGCGCCACATGCGGAATGGCAAAGCCCATGGGGAACTCCTGGGCGGATAGTTCCTTGGCAAAGCCGTCGGAAATGGTGGGTTCAGGCATGGCCCAGTGCGGATAATCTTCCTGCTCTCCCTCCCCTTCCAGCTCCGGGAGCTGTTTCCATGCTTCCCAATCGGCCTTGCAAAGACCGGTTTCCGCGGCGCTGTGCCCCTTCAGGATCCATTTGGGAATGCTGTCGGCGTATTCGCTTACCATCTGGCAGCAGGACAGCCAGCTTTCGTCGTCCAGCTCCGCGTAGCGCGGGCTGTCTATAAGGGGCTGGAAAAGGGCGTCGTTCTGGCCGGCCGTATACTGGGCTTCCATCCAGGTGTCGTGCTCGGCCTTCACAAGCTCAAAACCTTCGTAGCCCAAACGGCGGTACATCTGCTCCAGGCGCATGCCTTCGGGCGTTTTCATACCCACGGTGAAATAAGGCGCACCGGCCCCGGCTTCGCGGGCATCGGCCGATGTAAAGGGCTTGAACCCATGCTGTTCCATCTGCTCCCGCAAGGTGAAAATCTCATCCACGTTGTCCATACAGGGCGAGCATACATAATCCCCCCAGCTGTCCGTATAGCGGTACATCTTCACCAGCGGGCTCTGGCGCAGCATATTGGACAGGCGGCGGAAATCGGCCCCGTGCACCTGTTCATACCAATCCATCATCAGGTTCACGAACTGGTCGGTGGGCAGGATGCCATAGAGGTTCAGGTACCCCAGGCCCACACGCTCCACCTCGAACTGGCCGCTCTTTTCGCCGCTGCCGATCACTTTTTCCACCTCCGGCGCCACAATCTCGTACAGTTCGCGGCTGATCCAGACTTTGTGGTAGTGTTCGTCGGAGTCGTCGTACTCTACCAGGCCCGTCACCTCCAAAAGGGACGGATAGTCGGCGAAATCCTGATACTGCACCTTCTCCGGCCCGGCGTGCACCAGGTCCCGGAGCAGACGGACGTCGCGTTCCATCAGATGCGACATCCACCTGCGCGGCTCTGCGCGCAGGTAGCTGTGCAACTGATCCACCAACTGGGACTTTCTGAGACGCGGGCTCAGGTTGCTACCCAGGATGTTTCCCAGGTCCTCCAGCTCCATCTTTTGAAAGCCATCCAGAATGGTATGTAACGTCCGTTCTTTCATGAAGGTGCAAAGATAGTAAATTACTGCGTATCTTGGTACTTCAGGATAGGATTTCGGGCGGCTGTGGTTTCGTCCGGCCGGGAGATGGGCGTGTTGTGCGGAGCCTCGTGGAGGATGTTGGGATCCTCGGCGGCTTCATCGGCAATCTTGCGCATCACCTCGATGAACGCATCCAGGGTTTCCTTGCTCTCGGTTTCCGTGGGCTCTATCATCAAGGCCTGGTGGAACAGGAGCGGGAAATAGATGGTGGGCGCATGGAAGCCATAGTCCAGCAGGCGCTTGGCCACATCCAGCGTGGTGGCGCCGGGAACGCCTTCGCGGGCCCCGTCGTTGATGAGGCCGTCAAACACGAATTCGTGCTTGCACACACCCTCGATGGGCAGTTTATACTTGTCCTTGAGGCATTCCTTGATGTAATTGGCGCTAAGCACCGAATACTGGCCCACTTTCTTCAGATGGTCCTTGCCCAGGGACAGGATATAGGCATAGGCCCTGAGGATGACACCGAAATTGCCGTGGAAACCGCTCACGCGCAGGTCCGGAATGCAGTCTTCCAGGTGTTTGGCCACGCCCACGGGACCGCTGCCGGGGCCGCCGCCGCCATGCGGCGTGGAGAAGGTCTTGTGCAGGTTCAGGTGCATGATGTCGAAGCCCATGTCGCCGGGAC